>JAZDNJ010000099.1:0-12957 GCA_043800105.1 Patescibacteria group bacterium | reverse complement strand
GCCATTTTGGGGGTAAGTCTGGCGATTTCAAGGGTGGCCGCCATGGTGGAGGGGTTGCCTTATTATCAGTATCTGGCAAGCTTGGGTGATAATACCGGTAACATGCTGATGCCCACGCCCATGATGAATGTTCTGAACGGCGGGAAGCACGCCATAAAATCCACCGATATCCAGGAATTTATGATTATGCCCGTCGGGGCGCCCAGTTTTAAGGAGGCTCTTCGCTATGGCGCGGAAACTTTTCACGCGCTGAAAAAAATCGTGAAGGAACGCGGTTTTTCCACTACTGTGGGCGATGAAGGAGGCTTTGCTCCCAGTCTGGTCAGGAACGAGGACGCCCTTGCGCTGATTGTGGAAGCAATTGAAAAAGCCGGTTATAAGCCGGGCAAGGACATCGCTCTGGCCATGGATGCCGCCGCCAGCGAGTTTTATGAAGACGGAAAGTATAACCTTGCTTCCGAAGGCCGAAAACTGACGAGTGAGGAAATGGTCGATTTTTATGAGGCGCTGGTGAATAAATACCCCATTGTTTCCATTGAAGACTCGCATCATGAGGATGACTGGGATGGTTTTAAGCTTATGACGGACCGGCTAGGTAACAGGATACAATTGGTGGGGGATGACCTTTTGGTCACGAGCACCGAGCGCCTTAAGAAGGCCATTCATGGCGGAAACTGTAATTCTATTCTCATTAAGCTCAACCAGATCGGCACCCTGACTGAAACCATGAATGCTATCCACATGGCTCACGACGCCGGCTTTACGGCGGTGGTATCGCACAGAAGCGGAGAAACTGAAGACACGACGATTGCTGACCTGGTGGTTGGCATGGCAACTGGTCAGATCAAGACAGGTTCCCTTTGCCGGACGGACCGCATTGCCAAATACAACCAATTGCTCCGTATTGAGGAAGCTCTGAATAGCCCCCGGTATAAAGGGCCGATTCGCTAGTATATTAGGACATAAATCGATTGTTTGTTAAGCCTGCTCACTTGCCTGAACGCGCAAAAATTGGTAGATTCCATTTGCTCTTTTTAGAGGTGTTTTAGTATGTAATTACAAATAAATGAAAAATTCGCTATTTATTACATCAAAATTTTTATTTCTGGGGGCTCTGACTGTTTTTGTGTTTTCGGCCTGCGGCAAGCCGCTCGAGTCACCGGAATCGGTCATCAGTAAGGCCAAACAGGCTATTGTGGATGTTTCCTCCGGACACTTAAAAGCCACAGCGGACGCGAAGGCCAAAAACGGTACCGACGACCTTCTGTTTAAAGGGGGACTGGAATTCACTTTCGACAAGGCGGATGCAAATGAAGAAGGTCAGAAAATTGATCTTCATGTCATGTTGTCAGGTGATCTGAAAGCCGGCGGGAAGGAGCTTAACGGTGATTTTGACGTTAATTTCGTGACGGTCGATAATGAGTACTATGTAAAGCTGAACAAACTTTACAGCAGTGATGACAGCCTGACTTCTGTTCAACCGTTTATTGACCTTTATATTGGTAAGTGGCTGCGGATTGCGGAAGATTTTATTCCTGAAAACATCCGGGGCCTTCAGGATGAGGATGAGGCCGCGAAACTCAAGAGGGAGCAGCTTAAAGAACTTTTTGTGGAAACGAAGTTGTTTAATGTTGTAAAAGAGTATGGCATCGAGAAGCTGGATGGTCAAAAAGTGTATCATTACGGGCTTACAGTAAATATGGAGGGCTTTAAGGACTACATGGCCAAAGCGGCGGTCATTGACGGGCGCGAACTTACACTTCAGGAGATTGAGGAAGCTGTGAAGGCGCTTACATATGTCAAACAGGCGGAAGTTTATATTGACGTTAATGATTATTATGTACTAAAATCAGTCTTCCGGTTCAACGGTGAAGCTTTGAACGAGGCGGATGCGAATCTGGAAGTTGTGATTGACATTACGGGATCTGACTTCAATAAATCTGTTTCCGTAAAAGCGCCTGAAGGAGCGGAGGATTTTAACCCGCTTAACCTTATTATGGGCTTTGGCGGTTTTCCCACCCTGCCGGCTGATGAGGGGGAATCGGCAGTTCCGGAAGGTGGGGAAGGACTGACAGTTCCGGAAAGTGGTGAAAACCCTGATACTGAGACAGTGGTTCAGCCTGACGAGCTGACGGAAGATGGGGCGGCTGTAAGCAATGATGAGGTTTCAGGTGAATAATTTATTTTTTCTTTATTTCATTTACTTTATTAACCAATATACGTATGAAATCAGTTAAATCACTTTTGTTTGTATTGGTTTTCGGCCTTTTCTTACTTGCGGGCTGCAATACCACTACGCCTACCAATATTCCTGCTGAAGATTCTGCTGAAGCAGCTACAGTTGATACAAATGTTGTTGTGGAGCCTGAAGATATCACAGTGGATGAGGCTGAAGATGCCGCCGTGGCAACTGAAGATTCAGTTGTGGAAACTGAGGACGCCGCTACGGAGTCAGATGATGCTGTGACGGAAGAAGCCGCCCAGTAATCTCTTCTTCGCTAAATAAAAAGGCCCAGCTCGCCTGCCTGCCGGCAGGCAGGGCGGGTCTTTTTAGTGTTTGACAAATAAATGATGAATGATATAATATAATCCTTGTTTTACTATGTCTTCCCATGAAACAACCAAAGCTTCAGCAAAGTTCTGCTTCGTCACCGACGGGTAGGCGCCTTCGAATCGGCATTATTCTTGGCGCTATTGGCTTAGCCGGGACTTGTGGTTATGAAGCCGGACTGAATTCGCCGAATGAAACCGTTGCCCAGCTTAGATCAGATTTGCGGGCCAAAGATGGGGTTTCGGCTGAGAGCCAGAAGAGTGCAGATGAATGCAGAACTGCCCTCGGTGCTTTGACTGCCAGGAAGAACATTCTTTCAAAATGGCTCGATTTCACCGGCAAACAACTGGCTGACAAACAATTGCCTGAAGGCATCAGTGATGAAGATGCCGTGAACCAATGTGTCGATATTACCGATCAGGCCTTTGATAAACTATCAAGTGACTTGGCATATATGCTTGGTATAACAAACCCCGATGATATCGACAAAATATTCAGAGCGATGAAGCGTGGCTATACTAAGGTGGATTCTATTTCGGAGGATGGAAAGCATATATCATTGACTGATCCGGATTTTGACCCTGAAAATGACCAGGGTATGAATAGTAGTGCTTATCTTGATTTAGAGGAACCCATTGAAGATATTCCTGATGAGTTTAAACCAGATAAGATTCCAAAAACGGAAGAAGAATTGACTATGGCTGAGCAGATTGCTAATGGTCAGTTTGAGGATATTATTACTGATTTTGACCTTGAGTCGATTCCCCCTCCGGGAAAAACTGAAAAGATGATTCACGGTAATCTGTTGGACCTTCAGAGCAAGCTGTCTGAGACGGATGACCCGGAGAAGAGAAGGGATTTATTCTGCCTATTCTTTGGCGCGATTATACAGCAGGACATTAATGAAAGTGAGAAGTCCGGTGATGATACCCCTCCGACTGAATATACTCCTGAAGATATGAAGAACTCACGACTTATTGATCTTTATATGGAAGCCGTGATGAAATCTTTGGGTATTGAGGATGAAGAGGAGTGTTTGAAATACATTCTTAATCGTCCTCCTTGTGATTGCTCTGGAAAGTAATCGTGGAAACCAGAAAAAATTGCCAGCGGGTTTAGCCTGAAGTAGTATAAGTACCTGCTTATATTATTCATGGCTAATAATCTTTTTTTATTCACAGGCGAAGAGACTTATCTGCTTCATGGGCAGATAAACAGCTGGAAGAAGGCTTTTACCGAAAAGCACGGCGATATCAATCTGGCGGTGCTGGATGCCGAAGATATGCCCCTGTATGAGATTATGGCGGCCGTGAATGCTATGCCTTTTTTGGGTGATAAAAGGCTGATTTTTATCCATGGCCTTCCCGATAAACCCAAAACCAGGCAAACGGATGAACCAACCAAAAAAGACGAAAAGCGCGATGAGGAACTGAAAAAACTGGAAGCGGATCTGGATGAGATACCGGAAAGCAGTGTGGTGGTGTTTGTTCAGAGCAATCCTGATAAACGGAAATCTTTTTACAAAAAGCTAAGTGCCAAAGCGGAGGTGAAAGAGTTTCTGCCTCTTTCGGGGCAGGTTTTAAACGAATGGATTAAAAAGCGCGTTCAGGAGAGGGGCGCGCGCATTGATCTTTCGGCCTCGGAATACCTTGCTTCGCTTACAGGGCAGGATTTGTGGCGTTTGTCGCAGGAAGTCGATAAGCTGACCGCCCACAGTGTTGGCGAAAACATAACCCATGCGGTGATCGACAAACTGGTTGTGCCCACGCTGGAAGCCAACGTCTTTCATCTGACGGATGCGCTTGGCATTAAGGATCACCGAAAGGCTATTCAGCACCTGCACCGCAGTTTGGCGGCAGGGGAGAATCTGAGGCAGGTTTTTTATATGATTGTCCGCCAATTCCGTTTATTGCTTCAGGGAAGCGGTTATAAATCTTCCAATCCCAATGCAAATCCGACCGCTTTTGCGGCTACTCTTAAACTGCACCCCTTTGTAGCACGCAATACAATGGCCCAACTTAAGAATTTCAGCAATCATGAGCTGAAACAGGCTTATAGCCGGCTGCTCGATATCGATGTGGACCTCAAGACCAGTCGTATACGGGTGACGACTGACAATCAGGACGAATTAGCACTGGCTATTGAGTGCTTTATAATCAACTTCTGTTCGTAAGCGAATAGCCAACGGAAATTATTTTTTTGTTACCTGTTCATAACCAACCCAAAGGCCGGAAACACCGACAAGCAGGTAGACAATGCTTTCAACCGTAGGCCAGCTGCCGACAAGCAAATTAACCACATTCAGGTTGCTGCCTAAAAAACCGCCAAGACCTGCAAGGCCCCAGTTGATAGCTCCGACAACGACCAGAACCATAGCAAGTGTATATAATCCTTTCATGTTTATTTGTTTTTATTTGATAAACTGGAGTTAGTGTAGCGTTTTCTTTTTAGAAAGTAAAATATCTGTAATTGCGGCATGAAATTTGGATTTGGATTTGACTTGTATGGATTTTTATTGTTAAAATGCAATAAGTGATTTTTAATCAGTTTTCCAAATAATGTGTAAAAATCCTTCTGAAATCAATAATGTAATTGATTTAGCTGATTATAGAAGAAGACATGCTGAAAAAGCAGGCTTACGAAGACTCTCTCAGCAAGCGATTTCAGATACGCGAAGAAAAGTGACGGCTGCAACAGCTGTTACATGTTCGTATCCTGAATCAGAACGGGAAACCTGGTGGGACAAAATAAGTTCTCTGAGGCAGAAGATAAAGGAAATCGAGAGCATGACGTCTGATTTTTCGCAAGCTGATCTCAAAGGTAATATGAATTTGGCTAGTGGATATAGCAATGAAGAGATTCTTGATTTTGTCAGTAGCTCGACAGCGGAGGACTGGCAAGCTGACCCCACTTTTTATAGAGCGGTGATCGCGATAGCAGATCGTAGGTTTTTGGAATAACTCAATACTTTTTTACAGAAAGCTCAAAATTAGACTGCCTGTTAGTATCAAATAAACGCCGAAGGTGCGCATGGTATATTTTTGTAAGAACCTCAGGAGTATATATATGGCCAGCAGGCTGGTGATGAATGAGGTGGCGGTACCCATCAGAATAAAATCCAGGTTCGGTATTGGGGCGCCGTTTCGCATGGAAAAAAGCGCGTAAACATTAGCGGCCAGAATCGCTATTCCTCCCAGCATAAAACTGAATTTGGCGGCGGCTTCCCGTTTCAGGCCAAGCGTGATACCGGTGGCAATGGAAAGGCCGGCCCGTGAAACGCCTGGGATCAGGGCGATGGCCTGAGCGATGCCGATCCAGATACTCTTTTTCAGACCAACAGTTTCATAGGTATTGTTTTTTCCCCGCCAGGCGGCATAAAAATAAATGACACCCAGAATGATGAAAAGAATTGCGATGGAGTGAATTTCTCTTAAGTTTTCACCGATGGCGCCGCCAAAGACCAGTCCCGCGATGATGGCTGGAATGGTGGCAGCAGCAAGCTTAAAAGCCAAACTGTCGGTGTCCAGGCGGAATTTTTTGATCATGTGCCACAGTTCTTTGAAAACATTCACCCAGTCCTTCCAGAAATAAAGCATAATGGCAACGAGTGAACCGCCGTGCAGAAAGATATCAAAAGTAACCAGATGATCCGCCGGAATTGGAAGATACAGGAATTTTTCCATAATAACCAAATGGCCGGAACTGGAAATGGGCAGGAATTCCGTGAGGCCCTGCAGGGCGCCCAGAATCAGAGCGCTCATATCCGTGGTGGCGTAGAATTTGGTTTCAAAAAACTTGGCGCCCGCGTATGCCGTGAGCATATACCGCGGCATCCGGCCAACAATGACCGCGAACAGAAAACGGCCGAAAGGCATTTCAAAAATACCGGCCGTCCAGGTCATCACTTTGAAGGGGATCGGTGTTAGGCCGGCCAGAATCACCCCCCAAATGCCCCATTTTTTAATGAAGGCTTCACCTTTGTCCACTTTGTTCTTACCGACCAGCCAGGTCAGCGCGGGGTGACCGAGAAATCTTCCTAAAAAGTAGCCAATACATGAGCCAGATACTGTTGCTATAAGCACAATGACCATCAGATGCTGATAGGAAAGGCCCTGCTCGATGGAAAAACCGAAAAATACATCCACGGGAATAGGAAAAATAAACTGTTCCATAGCCGTCAGCAGAAACATACCGAGATATCCGTACTGCTGGATGACCGCTTCCACAAAGGCTGTCAGTGCGTGCATTTTTACAATTCTAAATTATAAATTGCAAGTTCTAAAATAATTTCAAGATGTCAATTTTTAATGAATTTTAGAGCTTTGTAATCAGGACTTCCTCGATTTTCTTTTTGCTCATGGTTTTGACCTGTAACTCAAGGTTTTCAAATTCAATCCGCTCGCCCTGGTTAGGGAAGCCCTGCAGTTTTTCAAGAATAAGCAGGCTGATGGTCTGGTGTTCGGGGTAATTCAGTTCAACACCGACGGCCTCATTGATTTCTTCAATGGTGGCGTCTCCGGCAGCCAGCCATTCATTTTTGCCGATCCGTGTGATCAGGCTTTTTTCGCGGTCGCTTTCGTCGACAATATCGCCCACGATCTCCTCCAGAATGTCTTCCATAGTAACAAGACCTACCGTGTGTCCTCTTTCATCCACTACAATAGCAATGTGCTGGCGGCGCTTCTGGAATTCACGGAATAGCTTGGCAATGGCTTTGGTTTTTGGTACTACAATGGGCGGCAGGTAATGGAAATCCGCCAGGTTCTGAATTGGTTTCTCGGAATGGGTGATCTTCAGGATGTCGTGTACAGTGAGAATGCCAACGATGTTATCCAGGTTGTCGCGGAAAACCGGCATTCTGGAGTGGGAATGAGTAGTGAAGAAATAACCTGCGTCTTTGACCGACGTATTGATACTGATCGCTTCAATATCGGCTTTAGCGGTCATAATCTCTTCGGCTGTGGTATCGGTGAACTCAAGCACATTTTCGATCATTTCCTGTTCGTGTTCTTCTATAACACCTTCTTTGGTGCCGATATCCACCATGGTCAGCAATTCTTCTTCGCTCATGGTCTTGATGGGGCTTTTAGCTTTCATCAGAAGCATAAGTCCATGAATCAGTTTCTCAAGCAGCCATATGATTGGGTACAGAAGGTAGGTGAACCACAAAAGGGGATTCGCCATCAGCCTGGCAAAGCCATCGGCATGCTTTTGCGCGTAGGTCTTCGGCGTGATTTCCCCGAAGATCAGAATAATAAAAGTCAGGGCGCCGGTGACGATGCCTATGGCGTTGTTGCCAAATACCCGCATGCCCCAAATGGTTGCCACGACGGTGGCTGAAATATTGACCAGGTTATTTCCCAGCAGAATGGCAATGAGCAGTCTTTCGGGTTTCTGCTTCAGTTTAAAAACAGCCTTCGCCCCAACGCGATGGTCGTTTTTCATCATCCTGGTCTTTGCTGGAGAAAGGCTGGTTAGGGCAATTTCCGCTCCGGAGAAAGCCCCTGAAATGAGAATCAGCAGTAACAGGAGCACTAAATCAGTATCCACGGTTGATTTTGTAATTATTTACGTGCTTTAAACTATATCAGACTGGCCATATAACGCAAGATAACGAAATGACGAAATAGCGATATAACGAGGATTCAATTATCTTTTTATATCTTGTTATTTCGTTATAGCGTTAAATCGTTTATAATTATTTCATGAAGAAACGCAATTTAACAGTCATCAAAGGTGTATTGGCTGAAGCGGTGAAGAAGGCCGGTTATGAGGCTGATTTGGATCAAATTCACGTTGAAAAGATCAAAGAGTCCAAGTTCGGGGATTTCTCGACCAATGTGGCAATGCTGCTGGCTAACAAGGGTGGTAAAAGGCCTCATGATCTGGCGGCGGAAATTGTGAAACATGCTAATAGTGATCTTTTTGAAAAAGTGGAGGTTGCGGGTTCCGGATTTATCAATGTATACCTTGAACAAAAATTTTATACAAATGAAGCCGGCGAATGGCTTGACTGCTTTGATGGTTACATGAAAGATTTCTTCAATCCTGCAGAAAAAAAGCGTGCGGTGATCGACTACTCGCACCCGAACATTGCCAAACCCATGGGAGTCCACCATCTGCTTTCGACAATTATCGGCGACAGCATCAAAAAGATTTATCAGCGATACGGTTGGGAGGTAATTTCCGACAACTTCATAGGTGATATGGGCACTCAGTTCGGCAAGCTTATACACGCCATCAAAAAGTGGGGAAATATGGATGAAATAGAAAAAGACCCTATACCCGCCCTGCAGAAGCTATATGTACAGTTTCATGTGGAGGCCGATAAAGACGTGGAGCTCGATGACGAGGGCCGTGCCGAATACCGCAAGTTCGAAGAGGGAGACAAAGAATCCCGTAAGCTCTGGAAAAAGATCGTAGGATGGAGCCTGATGGACATGCAGCAGATTTACGACCGGCTTGGCGTGAAATTTGATCATATGAACGGCGAGAGCTTTTATGAGGATAAGATGCAGGCGGTTCTGGAAGAGGGAAGAAAACAGGGTGTGATCGTTGATGGTGAGGGCGGTTCCTGGATCATAAAACCGGATGATCCGGAAGACGTGCCGGTGCTTGTGCGGAAATCCGATGGCGCAACGCTTTATGTTACCCGGGATTTGGCCCGTATCAAATACTGGCAGGAGGAATGGTCACCTGATTTAATGCTGAATGTGGTTGACATCGCCCAGTCTTTTCATTTTAGACAGCTCTTTTTTGCCCAAAGAAAACTTGGACTGACGCCGGCCCGCAACGAGCATATCGCTTTTGGCCGTATGCAGTTTGCGGATGGTCAGATGAGCACTCGGAAAGGTAATATCCTGCTTCTGATGTATCTGCTGGATGAGGCTGAAAAGCGGGCGAGGGTGCTGGTGAATGAGAAGGGCGTTGATCTTTCGGATCCCGAGAAGCGGGAATTGGCGCGGATCATGGGTATCGGAAGTGTGAAGTACAACATCCTTCAGCAAAGCCGAACCACGAATATCACTTTCGATTGGGACCGCATGCTGACCTTTGAGGGCAACAGCGCGCCATACCTTATGTACACGGTCACGCGGGCAAGGTCAGTGCTTAAAAAAGCAGGACTAGAGCCCCGTGATTGCCAAAAACATAATCTGAAACCTGAACTTGAAATCGAAAGGAAGCTGATTAATCAGCTAATGGTGTATCCCGACACCATTCGTCGCGCCGCTGAGGAATTTAAGCCGAACCATATTGCCAATTACCTGTATGAGCTGGCGCAGGGTTTCAATTCCTTTTACAACGGGAATTCTATTCTGCAGGCTGAGTCAAAAGACCTGAAATCATCCCGCCTGATGCTGACGGCGCTCACGATTCTGGTGATGGAAGACGGCTTTAAACTTCTTGGCTTGGAAGTTCCGGAAAAGATGTGATAGAATTTCGCCGTGGCCTGGTAGCTCAGTGGTAGAGCGAAGGACTGAAAATCCTTGCGTCGGTGGTTCAATTCCGCCCCGGGCCACCACTTTTTTTGTTCGTATGAAAGACAGTGGCCTGTAGGAGATTCTGAAGGAAGTGGTGGCGGATGAGGGTATTCAGTGATTCCTTTTTTCACCGAATGTGGTAAAATCCGCACCTGAGTATTTTTTATGGATCGATTTGAAGCGGATCATACAACAGCGAAAGAGAGAGTATCATACGACAAACTCAAAAGTCTGAAATGGCTGATTTTCGGCGCCAGAGCTTTACAGTTTGACGCTCTTTTAAAGAAGGCCCCTACCAGCGCTGAACTTACGGCTCTCAGCCGGCAGCTTGGAAAGCCGGATATTTATCACGATGTTTTTGATTTAGACGGGACGCTGGTTCCTCCCTATGCGCCGATTCCTGATGAAGTTGTGGAAATGCTTCTGGGGCACCGCAGGGATGGCCGCAGTGTTACTATTTATACAAATAGTCCTCATTCCGACCGGCTGAGTGTTTTGAAGGAAAATGGGGTCGACATTGCCACCACGGGAATTGGCAAACCTTCGCTCCGGGGTTTCATCTGTCTGTGCGATCAGCAAAAAATGGATCCGGCGCATACCGCTATGATCGGAAATTTTCCCGTTACCGATATGCCGCTCGTGGCAGAGGGGGAAGATCCCTTTTTTCCGCTCAATGTTCTGGTGGAATCTATACCGCCTCAGAAAAAATTGATCGATTCCTGGAGAAAATACTTCAGAGCCAGAGTTTTTCATATGCTGAATGTGGCTACCGCGGCAGTGGTTCGGCTTAGAAATCCCAACCTGCTTCGGGAAATCGATTTTCAGCATAAAGATGAGATGAAAACTTCAGATTCCAACTCTGACATAAAGATAATCGGACCTCAAATGGAGGAAGAGTCTTAGCTCTTACGGCTATTTTTTATAAAACAAGAATTCATAACTTACTTCTCCGTCTTTTCCTTCGCCCAGTCTTTCGGCTTTAAATGATTTGGGGATTTTCGGGAAGTAAGTGTCGCATTTGAATTCTTTTTTGATGCGGGTCAGATAAATACCGTCGATTTTCTGCTTTTTCATGAATTGCTCGAAGATTTTGGCGCCGCCGATGACAAAAATATCGGCCACACGGTCGTCAGCGGTTTTTATAGCCTCTTCAATCGAATGCGCCACTGTGACGGATTTGTCCGCTTTGAAATCCTTATTCCGTGTTATTACCACGTTTTTTCTGGCTTTCAGCGGGCGTCGGTCTTCCGGAATTGATTCCCATGTAACGCGCCCCATAACAGCCATGTTACGGAGCTGAATGTCTTCGGTCTGTATGGTGGTTTTTCTGAAGAACTTCATGTCGCCCGGCAGATTCCAGGGGAGTTTGCCCTTAAGTCCGATACCGCCTTTTAAATCGGTGGCAACAATAATATAAACTTTAGGTTTCATTGACGTTTAATTACAAAATTATACGGCTATGGCAAATTTAATGGCTTCATCGCAGGTGTAGTCTTTTAGCTCAAAATCCCCGAACCTCAGATCCCAGAAAGGTTTGTCGGCGATTATGAGGGTTGGGCGCTTGTGAGGGGTGCGGGTTAATTGTTCTTTCAGGCCTGCCACGTGGTTCAGGTAAATATGGGCGTCGCCGAAGGTGTGAATAAAGTAGCGGGGTTTAAGGTTGCATTCCTTGGCGACCATCATCAGGAGCATGGAGTAACTGGCAATGTTAAACGGCACACCCAGCGCAATGTCAGCACTGCGCTGGTATAACTGCATATCGATTGCGCCATTGGTTACGTTGAACTGGAACATAGTGTGGCAAAGTGGCGGCGCGGACTTTTTGGCTTTTATAAGGTCCTGAATATCTGACACGTTCCATCCGCTGACTATATGCCGGCGGGAACTGGGATTTGCTTTGATCTGGTCGAGTACGTTCTGAATCTGATTTATGGTCTTTCCATCACTTCCCGACCAGCGTATCCACTGCTTGCCGTAAACAGGCCCGAGCTCACCCCATTTTTTCGCAAATTCATCGCTTTCCCTGATTTTTTCCACAAATTCCTCCAGCGTTTCGCCCTTGCAGGCATCAGAAGCTTTGTAGGTTTCATAGGGCCACTCATTCCAGATCTTCACGTTACTTTGGACCAGATATTTGATATTGGTGTCACCCTTCAAAAACCAGAGGAGTTCATGAAGAATTCCCCGGAAATAAACTTTTTTTGTGGTGACCAGCGGAAAGCCTTCTTGTAGATTGTAGCGGTTCTGGTAGCCGAAAACCGATAAAGTGCCGGTTCCGGTCCGGTCCTCTTTTTTTTCACCGTTTTCCAGCACGAATTTTACTAGCTCTAGGTACTCTTTCACGTTTGGTTTAAAATAATAACAGCTAAATAACTATATCAAGCGTCATGGGCAATCGCAAATTATCAGGCTTTACGACCGAAGAAATGCTGGCCCTGGAAAATCTGGCTTTGGAACAATTCGGCGTTTCGACGGACCAAATGATGTGGTGGGCCGGAAAATCCCTGCATGATTTTGTGGTTGGGGAGTTGCCCGAAGTGAGGCGGATTTTGGTGATGTCGGGGAAGGGGAATAATGGGGGTGACGCGTTGGTAGCGGGTCAAATGTTTTCGGAGTCAGGTTATGAGGTCGCAGCGTTTCGGGTGGATTCATCTTTTCCTGAAGATTTTGACTTTAATCGTTTTGATTTGATTATAGACGGCCTTTTCGGGTTCTCGCTGAAGGGCAATCCGCGTCCGCCGATGGACAGAATAATTGAACAAATAAATTGTTCAGGAGCGCCCGTTTTGTCAGTCGATGTGCCATCCGGACTGGAAGTGTATACAGGCGAAATCATGAAACCAACTATCAGAGCCACTTACACTCTGACTCTCGGTATGCCGAAAAGGGGACTTGCAGAGAATCCGGAATATGCCGGGAAAGTTT
>JAZDNJ010000067.1:0-8200 GCA_043800105.1 Patescibacteria group bacterium | reverse complement strand
CACTGGGCTTTGGGTTTGTGGCAAACACCCTTACGATTTGGGGGCTCTTTGCTTTGTACGGCCTGTTTATGGCGGTAACCGATGGTGTTTCGAGGGCTTATGTTTCAGATCTTACCTCTGAAGATAAGCGTGGGTTGTCTTTAGGCACTTATCACGCTATTGTCGGTCTTACTGTGCTTCCGGCCAACTTTATCGGAGGGCTTTTATGGCATTCTATAAATGTGCAGGCGCCCTTTATATACGCGGCGGTTTTGTCGGCTGTTTCAGCTTTATTGCTGATATTTTATGTGAAAGGAAGTCGCTGACTCAGGGTTGCACAGGTTTAGTTACAGGTTCAGGCGGCAGCATGTTCAGGCTGCTCCAGCTATTTCCGTAATTGTTCCCTGGGCTCCATATCATAAAGTCGTTTGCGCCGGCGTCGTATGTACCGCGGACCTGCTCCTCCACAAACCAGGGGCCGAAGTTTGGGATTCTTAAGGGGAAGCCCTGAATCCATGTGCGGATTTCGGCGTTGCCGGCGGCGGCTTCGATGAATTTTGCGATACTGCCTTCCACAAAGCTGTACGGGTCACCATAGGGGTTCTTAAAGCCGTAGTAGCCCGGATTCACATGTGACGGATAGGTCATTGGGTAGATCACGTCCACGGTTTTGGCGATTTCAGGAATATACTGTCCGACCAGATTCCAGTCTATATTGCCCCAGACGGTGGCTCCGAACACATCCACGCCTAATTTTATGCCAAATTCATCGGTGATTTTTTTTGCCTCTTTCAGAAAATCGTTGATTACTTCCCAGCGCTCCTTCGTTGTTTCGTTGTAATAATAATCCAGATTATGATGCCATTCATCGGGGAAGCGGATGTAATCATACTGAATTTCGTCGAAACCAAGTTTGGCAATCTCGCGGGTGATGATCAGGTTGTAGTTCTGAGCTTCCGGCACAGAGGGGTCGAGCCAGCGAGCGTCAAACAAGCCGCCGCCTTTGTACTTAATCCTCCATTCGGGTTTTTTGGTACCGGTATAAGGGTCGTTAAATACGACCTGTCTGGCTATAACATAAATATCCTTCCGATGGAGTTCTTTGATCAAAGATCTGAGTTTGTCCAGTTTCGCGCTTCCCGGATTAATACTGGCTAAATAGGCGTTTTCGGGAATAAATGCCAACTGTCCGCCGCTCAGTTCAATGTCCATCACGATGGCATTTCCTCCTGACGCGATCATGGCATCGATGATATCCATTAAGTTTTTGGAGGCGGCCGTTTCGGCGGTGATATATATTCCCCGTAGGCTGTCATGCTCCACCTTTTTTTCTTCAAACAGAACCTTTTTGATTTCTTCGCTAAGTTCACTGGCAGACAAAAAAGCAGGCTTTGTGTAGAGCTCAATCGTGTCCACCGCCTGGACTTCCCTTATGGCTTTTTCCATCCAGATTCTTTTTTGCTCACTGAATTCGGGAGTGGAGTAAAAGATGACCAATATTATGCCTACAAGCGCCAGTAGCGCGAAAATAAGACTTAAACGACAGCATTTCTTTAGTGTTTTTTTAGAGACTGACATTTTCGAGGTGAGTTATTTTTGTTTCGCTTTGCAGTTCTAAAGCTATAACATCAATTCTCCATAGTACATCTGTTTTTCCATTCTCATTCAGCCAGAGAAGGGCGGTTTTTTCAATCTTTTTAAGCTTTCTTAAATCCACTGCCTCCTCGGGCCTGCCGTAAGTTCCGGATTTTCTGGTTTTAACTTCAATAAAAACAATCTCATCTTTTTTGGGACTTTTGGCAATCAGATCGATTTCCCCTGTTTTCTTTCGGTAGTTTTGCTCCAGTATTTCATATCCCTTTCCGGTCAGATAACTTTCGATCAGTTGTTCCCCCTGCTGGCCAAGATCTTGGTTGTACACTTAAGTAAAAAGAGTTAGGGTAAATGCCGCGCCTACCGGAATAAGCAGGTTGTCGTCAATTTCAAAGCCAAAAATGCGAATGGCGGGAATTTCCAGAAACATACCAACTGTGCAGGCCGCTATCACCGCGTAAATATTCGGTAAAAAATAGTAGGCGAAAGGAATCGAGGTCAGAATTCCCGCCAGGCTCCCCTCAATGTTTTTATTGGGGTTGAGTTTGGTTTTCATTTTCCCGTAATGCCGGCCAATGATGTTGGAAACAGAATCCCCCACGCTCAAAATCAGTATGCCCGCGTAGGCGATATTTCTTTCGAAAAGCAGCAGGGTTAAAAAAGATCCGATAGTGAAAAACAAAACGCCTCTGCCTGGAAACTGTTCGAGGTGATGATCCCTTTCAAATAAACTGAGCAGTCTTCTGACAAGCGATAACTTTTCTTTTTTTACCATCAGTGATGTAATAATGCCGCCAATGATCATTCCCAAAAGAATTTTGTTGTCTATAATATTGTGGTGATATAAAAAAAGCAGGGCAAAACCATAAAATATATGAAGTATCTGTCGACGGAATTCCAGTTTATGCATACTCATGTTTCCTTTTGCTGAATTGATGTAAGAGCGAGCTTATGGTACCTTAGAATAGCTATTTTTTCTAGTGATTATGATCATAAAAAGAGAGGATCTGGAGGGTCAGGAACTGGAGCTTTTGGCTCCCTATGCGGTCAGGAGTGCCGAGAGCAAGGGCAGGTCGTATTCGGAAAAGGAAGATCCCTATCGCACTTGTTTCCAACGGGACCGGGACCGGATCATTCATTGCAAGGCCTTTCGCCGACTTAACGGAAAAACACAGGTTTTTATTGCCGGTTACGGTGACCATTACCGGTCCCGTCTTACCCATAGTATGGAAGTGGCTCAATTCGGGCGGGATGTCGCCCGTATGCTCAATTTAAATCAGGATCTGGCTGAGGCCATCGGCCTGGCTCATGACCTGGGTCACACGCCCTTCGGTCATGCCGGGCAGGAAGCCCTGAATGAAATTATGGAAACTTTTGGGTCCCATTTTGAGCACAATGAACAGAGTTTTAAGGTGGTGCATGAACTGGAACGGAAAAGCGATGAATATAAAGGACTTAATTTAAGTTTTGAGGTGCTTGACGGTTTACTGAAGCACCGCACCCGTTATGACCGGCCTGCCGCCTTTGATCATTTAATGCCGTCTTTAGAGGCGCAGGTAGTGAATACTGCCGATGAAATCGCCTACCAGAGTCATGATATAGATGACGGTCTTCGTTCCGGTATTTTGAGCGATAAAGCCCTGATGAAACTGGCAATCTGCAAGTGCGCCACGGCTGAAAAGCGGCTTTCAGGCGATTCCAAAATACGTCAGCATCAGATAGTCACCAGTATCATGTCCCTTATGGTCAATGATTTGGCCGGCAACACAAACCGGAAGATAAAAAAACTTGGTATCCGGATGGTTGAAGATATTTACGCGCATGACGGTCAGGTCGCTTTGTTTTCGGATGAGGTTTATCACATGGCCGTACAGCTCAAAGATTACCTTTTTGACCATTTTTACAACGCGAGAGAGGTGATGAAATATAACGAAGAAGGAAAGAAGGTGATCACTGGCCTTTTTCGCACGCTTTATAAGAATCCTGAGCATCTTCCGGAAAAATATCGGGCTCAGACTGAAAATGAAGAAAGATATGTGGTGATAAAAGACTATGTGGCCGGCATGACTGATAGTTTTGCCATGGATTTGTATAATAAATTAGTGAAATAAATATGAACTGTCCCAAATGCAAAGCGGCGGAAACCAAGGTGGTGGATTCCCGTGTGACTGAAAGCGGCCGGGTTATCCGCCGACGGCGCGAATGCGAGAAATGCGGGAACCGTTTTACCACTTTTGAACGTGCGGCTATGGGAAATTTGATGGTCAAAAAGAAAGACGGAACTTACGAGATCTACAACAGGAATAAGCTGGAACAGGGTATCTGGATCGCCTGCGGAAAACGGCCGGTCACCAAGGCCCAGATCGACGAAATGATCAACGACCTGGAGGACAAGTGGGCTTCAAACAAAGAGACCGTTGCCAGCCAGACAATCGGTAATGACGTAATGGATGCTCTGAGAAAACTGGATCACATCGCCTACATCCGGTTTGCCAGCGTGTACCGAAGCTTCAAGGATGTGGATGAGTTTAAGGAGGAGCTTAATAAATTGCTTAAATAAGAGCGATTTGTACTATTATATTGTTGATACTGAGTGTAGAATTGTTCCGAAATGAAAAATATAACCGCTAGTATCACAAAAAAGATTGAAGAGGCCAGAAAGCTGATGAATGCAAGAAAGGGGAGTGGCATACGGAAGCTTGAAGAGATCAAAAATCAATTCCACAAAGAAGTCGATCGCTATATTGAGGCTTTTTACAGGAAGAAAAATTACATTCAGGAAGCCCTCAAAAAAAAGCGATATCTGAAGAAGTTTCGAGTTAGTTTTATCAGGCAGCTTTTTGGAGCAAGGTTTAGGTTTATCTTAAGCATGCCGTTTATTTATGTCATGATCATTCCGGCGGTTATACTTCACCTTTTTTTGGAGATCTATCATCGCGTATGTTTTCCCTTGTATGGCATTCATGCTCTGAAGACCAGTGATTATTTTGTATTTGACCGTCATCATTTAGCTTATTTGAACTGGTACGAAAAGTTAAATTGTCTTTACTGCAGCTATACCAATTGTCTGCTAGCTTATGCTCGTGAGATTGCTGCGTTGACCGAGCTTTACTGGTGCCCCATCAAACATGCCAAAAGGGTTCGGGGGGTGCATGACAATTATCACTATTTTGTCGATTACTTAGACGGAAAAGAATACCGCATCAAGAAAGAAGTCTTGCGAGATATTACAAAACACAGTAAAACAAAGTCCGGGCAGTAATCAGATTTCAATGAAAGAAGATCTAGAGTTATTTCTAAAGAAACTCAAGGCATATGGTAATGAAAATAATATTCCCAATGTGACCGACGAAGTGGGGAAATTTTTAAATATGCTGATTCAGCTTAAAAGGCCTAGGGATATTCTTGAAATCGGTTGCGCCAATGGTTATTCCACCATCTGGATGGCTGAGGCGGCCAGGGCTGTAGGCGCCCGTGTGCATACTATCGATTTCAGCAGGCCGTCACTGGCTCAGGCAAAAGACAATGTGGCTGTGGCGGGGTTTTCTGATACAGTTGAGTTTTATCTGGATGACGCGCTCAGGCTGATTCCAAAAATGGACAGGAAACTGCTGTTCGATTTTGTTTTTGTTGATGGCGAGAAGGCCTCTTATCCGGACTTCTGGAAGGCTATTGAGGGCCGTATGAACAGCGGGGCGGTTGTGGTTTTTGATGACATGATTGCCTTTCCCAATAAGACAAAGTCCTTTTATGACCTTATTCAGTCGGCCAAGGGTGTTGAACAATTACTTATTCCCATTGACCAAAATGATGGTATTCTTATGGTGATCAAGTACTAGAATGATTCGTCGTTTTTTTATCATTATCGGTTTTCTTGTTTTGGTGATTTATTTGGCAGGCTTCCGAACGGATGGTCGTTTTTTAAAAATCATAACGGGTCAGGCTACGCACAAACTCATGGTTGAAGTGGCCAGGACGATTGAAGAGAAACAGCTTGGCCTGATGGGAAGAGAAGAACTCCCTGATGGCACGGGAATGATTTTTATTTATAACGAAGAAGGGAAACCAAATCCGATTATCTGGATGAAAGGCATGTTGATTCCGCTCGATATCGTTTTTGTCGGAAAGGATCTGAAAATCAATTATATCGAAAAAAATGTGCAGCCCTGCCGCGCCAAGTACGATAGACAGTGCAATCGTTATGGGTCGGCGGCGCCTTCAGCTTATGTATTGGAATTACCCGCCGGTTTTACCGCGCGTTATGGTATTGGCCTGGGTGATGCGATTGTCCTGCCATCAGGAATCCAGTGATTCCAGATACTCTATGGCTTTTTCCAGCTGAGGATCTCTGTCGGCTTCAATGTCTTCTATCGTTCTTTCGACCACAATATCAGGTGTAATACCGTTTTCATTGATGTTCTGGTCGTTTGGGGTGAACCATTTGGCGATGGTAACCCTTAAGCTTGAACCGCCAATCAGATTTTCGACGCTCTGAACCGTGCCTTTGCCGAAACTGTTTTCGCCGATGATGATTCCGCGGTTATTATCCTGAATGGCGCCCGCTACAATTTCCGAAGCGGAAGCGCTGCCTTTATTTATCAGGATAGCCAGTGGTATGTTTGCCATTCTGGCCTGCCCATTCACGTAAATCACTTCGTCTTCTGCCGGGTTTCTTTTTTTGATGGTTACCACTTTTTCTTTTTCCAGAAATTCTGAAGTGATATCGATAGCCCCGTCCAGATAGCCTCCTCCATTATATCTTAAATCCAGCACAACTCCATTAGGCCTTTTGAGCAGTATTTCGCTGACGGCCTTGCTGAATTCCTGCTTGGTGTTATCGCCAAATTGGTTGATCTCGATTATGGCGATGTCTTCTTTCATTTTCCAGTCGATGCTGTTGATATTGATCGTGTCTCTTAAAATCCGGATTTTAATGGGTTCGCTGTAATTCTTCCTGAGCACGGTCAGCGTTACCACGCTTCCTTTTTCACCTCTGATTTTCATGACAGCTTGCTCCAGAGTCATGTCCTCGGTGGAATTACCGTCGACTTCATAAATAATATCTTCCGGCTGAAGGCCAGCCTTTTGGGCAGGCGAGTTTTTTAAAGGTGAAATAACCGTGAGCATTCCATTTTTTAGCGTCAGTTCCGCTCCGATTCCTTCAAGGTGCCCCTGCATACTCTCCTGAAACTCCCTGTTTTCTTTGGGGGTCATAAAGTTTGTATAGGGATCATTCACAGAGGCCACCATTCCTTTTATGGCTCCGAATACCATGTTCTCTGTTACCAAAGCGTGTGGGTCCACGTAATTACTGCTCAAAATATTCCAGGTGTCCCAGAAAAGCTGCATATTGATCGTTTCGGCCTGGCCCAAAGGGGAGGTAACAGTTGTTTTGGGTGCCAATCCCTGCTGAATCTGGTTGTGATTCACCCCGGCATTCCATCCCAGCATGAATACGAAAGTCAGCAATAAAAAAAGGCCTATGAATTTGGGTGCGGATGACGATGATTCTTTGGATGGATAGGGTTTTTTCATGTAACTGTTAATTTAACTAAAGAATCCTTTACTCTGGGGTTTGATATCCAGTTTGGATTCTTTGACTAGCTCATCATAGAGTTTTTTTTCTTTGCCGGATAGTTTTTTTGGGATGTCGACTTTGATTTTCACAATATGATCCCCTTTGGATGAGCTTCCTATTATGGGTACGCCATAGCCTTTGAGCTTAAGAACACTTCCACTTTCCGTGCCGGCCGGAATGATCAGTTTGGTATCACCGTGCACTGTCCTGATTGTAATCTCGTCACCCATTATCGCCTGAAGTACGTGGATATGCTTTGTTGTGTAGATGTCGTCTTTGATTCGCTCGAATTCTTTGCTTGGCGCGACGCTGATATGCAGGAAAAGATCGCCAGCTGTTCCACCCTGAAGACCGGCTTCCCCTTTACCGGTTAGCCGAATGACCGCCTGGTCGTGGATGCCGGCAGGGATTTTGGCTTTGATTCGCTGGGTTATTAGTAGTCTGCCTTCACCTTTGCAGTTCTTGCATTTTTTTTCCGGAATCCGGCCGGCTCCCTGACAGTTTTGGCATGTGGAGGCCGTCTGTATCTGGCCGAAAGGAGTTCTTTGAAGTCTTATCTGTTGTCCGGTTCCTGAACAGTTTTCGCAGGATTTCAGCTGGGTGCCCGGTTCCGCGCCAATACCTTTACAGTGTTCACAATTCGTAAAAGCGGAAACTTCGATTTCTTTACTTATTCCGGAAACAGCTTCCTCAAAGCTGATTTGCAGAACCATCTCAATGTCGCCCCCTTTGCCGGGCCCCTTTTTGCGCGTGGTTCGCTGACCGGCCCCGAAAAAGGTATCAAAAATATCTCCAAAACTACCGCCAAAATCAAAATTAACGTTTTTGAAGTCAAATCCGCCGAAACCGCCAGCGCCAAAACCGGAGCCCGCGGAGCCAAACTGGTCGTACTGGACTCTCTTCTGCTTGTCCCCCAGTATCTCATAAGCCTCGGTTATCTCTTTAAATTTCTTTTCATCCCCCTTGCCTGTGTCCGGGTGGTATTGCTGGGCCAGTTTGCGGTAAGCTTTTTTGATTTCTGAATCCGATGCGTTTTTTTCGATTCCAAGA
>JAZDNJ010000025.1:0-3211 GCA_043800105.1 Patescibacteria group bacterium | reverse complement strand
GCAGTAAATACTTTAACCAACATGGTGGAGATATATACACCTTATTCTTTCTGCCTAGGCTTCAAATCACGAATTGAATAGATCTGCAAGTATTTCCTCTGCGCCCTGCACATCTTTTTGACGATCAATCGTCTCTTGCTTGTGCAAAGCTATCATGTGTTCTTGGTTCGCTGCAATTCTTTGCTTCTGTTTTTCGGCTTTGTCTATAGATGCCTGGTCTTTTTTGCGAATATTGTCCATGGCGATGCCAATGTCCCCGTCGGAACGATTTTTGTAGGCAAGGCAGGCGTTCCATACATCTGTTTCCGAAATACCCTTAAAAGCACTGGAGGCCATTGAAACTTGAAAGAGTTCTTTTAGTACTGCTTCTGAGGCCATAAATTCGGGGTTAAACCTGATACAAATATACCTTATCTTCCTTCTGAATGGGTTTCAAATCATGGATCTCAAAAGCGTTTGAGATGACCCGGGTGCCTTTTTTGAGCTTAGGCCAAACTTCTTTATGGAATTGCTTCATGGCGCCGGGCAGTAAGTAACAGAAGATAACGGTGGCGTCGCTGTAATCCTGCCTCCAAAGATTGCCGAAGCGGATGCGGGCTTTTGGATGAAAGAGGCTGAGCATTTTTCCATACAGGACCAGCGGAATGGAAAGGTCATAGCCGATGGCCCGTTTGGACAGCCTGGATGCCGAAAAAACAAGACGTCCGTCTCCGCAGCCAAGGTCATAAACGACGTCGGAATCGGTGAGCTCAGCCAGTTTGAGCATGGTCTTATGCCTTTTGCGGGCCGAAGGGACGAAGGGGCCGCTGGTAAAAGCCGCGTACAGGCCGGGGGCAATCAGAAGCGTCAGAAAAGCAATAATCCAATAAGGGCTGATCCAGGTCAGGTTGAAAACATACAGGAGAATTACGATGAGCACGCCGACGATTACAATAAAAATCATTGCTTCAGCCATGCGTCCACGTTACCAGACTTTTTGATAAACCGCCAAAGTCTTATCGGCCATTTTTTGGGCTGTAAAATTGGTTTTAACGGAGGCCAGAGCGGCTTTTTCGATGTCGCGCTTCTGGTCGGGGTTGGTCAGGATAGTGGCAACGCGGTCGGCGATAGCACCACTACTCGCCGGAGGAACCAGGTAGCCGGTGACGCCATCTTTGATAATGTCGGGGATACCGCCGTTGTTCGTGGCTATGGTTATCACGCCGCTGGCCATGGCCTCGAGGATGACCTGCCCAAAGGCTTCTTTGAGGGAGGGGAGGACGAGAATGTCGGAGGCTTTGAGAATTTGCGGAATGTCATCGCGCCAACCCAGAAAGTGGATGTTGGGAATCTGAGAATATTGATCCCGCAGTTCACGGTCGGCCGGCCCACTGCCGACTAAAACCAAGTGAAGCCGTGGTACATGAGTCTGAAGTCTTTTGAAAGCCTCTAAAAGGTAGCGGTGACCTTTGCGGTGGTGGAGTTCGGCCACGCAGGTAATAATCTGGGTGCCTTTGGGGACGGGTAGTTCGGCCTTGTCGTGATTGTCCAGAAACCTGTCTATTTCGATGCCGTTGTGCACTAATTCAAGCCGTTTTTCTGGGTATCTGTAAAATTCGTCAAGCAGTCGAAAATTGTCCATACTGATGACGATTGTGCGGGCTGTTTTGGCAAGACAGGATTTTTTGACCAGGCGTTTTATACCGGTCAATTCAAAGGGGTCGTGTTCAGTGGTAATGATTGGGACTTTGGAGGCCGAGGCCGCGAAAAAAGCGTAACGGCAGCTTCCCGGATTCCACAGGTGCAGATGAATTAAATCGAATTTGTTTTGGGAGAGTATTTTTTTGAGCTGTGAGTAATGGCGCGGATCATGTTTGTGGAGCGTGCTCAAAACGAAAATCTGTTTGCAGTATCTGGCAAATTCTTCGTGAATTTTATGTATTTTACTGTAGCGGCCGTAAGCCAAAGAAACGCCCACGCCTTTTTGATTTAGATATTTGGCGAGCAGAAGCATATGCTTCTCGGCGCCGCCAAGATTTGGGGTATCGGTGTAAAAAAGGATGTGTTGCATGCATCCATTCTAACATTTATTTTCTTTCTTCATTCAGTTTTTCAGCCGTTCTTTCTTCGCCTGCCTTGGCAAGTAATTATCCTTTGAAATTATACTTCGCCCAAGTTCTTTTTCTGTCAGCAATCTGTTTCACGCATTTTTCCATCAATAGCCTTCATCTTCAACTGTCGACATACTGTCGACGGTTCAAATCCATCGTCTTCTTTAACGCGAATTTTCATTTTATACCAATAATCACGTGAATTCTCACTGTCGGTAAGAGCGCCAATCACATCTACAACAGAAAACCACCATTCATCATGGTGCCAGATTCGGCGTATCTGTTTGGATTGAAAGAGAATAAGTTTGCTGGATTGATTCATTTCATTAAAAATTAATGCTACAAACAAACTCTAGTAAACAAAAGTTCACTAGTCAATAGTTTTTTGGTGGGTCTCGTCCCAGAACCCTATTCTAAAATTGGTGGGTGTTCTGGGACTCGAACCCAGGACCAATAGGTTAAGAGCCTACTGCTCTACCAACTGAGCTAAACACCCACACTGATACTCAAGTAAAAAAGCTTCCATACCTTAACACATGAGCACAAAGCGTTCAATACTTATTCAGGGTTATGAAGATTCATCAAATCCCGCGTTCTTTGGTATAATTAGGGTATGGAAAAAGAATGGTTTGAATATGACAGGGAAAAACAGCAGATAACTGTGCGGCTTGCTGATAAAAAAGAGATCAGGATAACTCCGGCTGATGTTTCGGTTTCTTATTTTTCCGGCGGACCGGGTGGTCAGCATTTGAATAAGACCATGAATGGGGTGCGCCTGATTTACCATATTCCTTATGATTATCTGAATACTTATCAGAAAACGCGGCAGTTGGTCAGCCGGTCCATCGGCCAACGGAGCAGGGAACAGAACATGAAACTGGCCTTTGATCAGATGGCCGATAAGATAAGGCGTTACTTTTACATTCCTCAAAAAAGAAAGAAGACCAGGGTTCCAAAGGGGAGCAGGGAAAAAAGGCTGCAAGGCAAAAAGATGCGGGGCAGGCTGAAGCAAGACCGAAAAAACATTGATTACTAATTGTTTACTGAATTATGGAAATTATTCCTTTTCAGGATTTCATCAGACGTTACTATTCAGGAGAAGACTTTATTGTTTTTGATAC
>JAZDNJ010000047.1:0-34052 GCA_043800105.1 Patescibacteria group bacterium | reverse complement strand
AAAGCGGTTCTATTTCAATCATCGGCCCCAAGCCCAATATCCTGGACATCCTGAAAGTCGTCGGCATCACGCAAATCATTACGGTGTATAACACTCTCGAGGAAGCCAAAACAGCCCTCGGCGCCCTTAAATCCGCAACACCCGGCACCCCAACAGTAACTACACCTGCATCCACTCTGTAATCAGCATTTCGTCTGCCGAAGAATATGAGTGTTTTTTCAGGCGGCCTTTTTCTGTTACAATGATTCACGGAATAATTCCGTTCCAAAAAGAAAGATGAAAAAGATAGTATTTGTTATCGTTATTTTTACCATCCTGGGCGCGGGGCTGTTTTATTTTCGGGATGCCATTTTCCCGATCGTGGAAAAAGACGCTCTGATAATTGTAATGAATACCGCGGCGACGGATATTTCTCCTTACAACCTGGATCTGAATAATGCCACGCGTATTCAGAATATTTATGAAGGACTTGTGGCCTTTGACAGTAACCTGAAAATCATACCGGCGCTGGCGGTCAGCTGGGGAAGCCTGACCCAGACCAGCTGGGAGTTCCGGCTAAGGGAGGGAGTGCTGTTTCATGACGGCAGTCCTTTTGACGCTTATGATGTTGTGGAAACTTTTGAAAAAGCCAAAAGTTCCACCAACGTGCAGATTGTCGCCTATATCAATTCCATACAGGATATTACCGTTATGGATGGCCACCGCGTTATCATCACCACTCACTCTCCCGATCCGCTTCTTCTGAGCAAACTGACTAAAGTGTTCATTTCTAAAGAAGATAATATAGGCACCGGCCCCTATGAGCTGGACGAATGGGTCCCGGGGGATCATTTGTCTTTAAAGGCATTTCCCGACTACTGGGGGCAAAAACCGGAATTTCAAAAAGCGCGGTATGAAGTGGTAAGCAACAGGACTGAGCGCAACAGGATGTTTGAAAATGGTGATATTGATATTCTGGTTGGGCTTGGAGCGGAGCAGGCGCTTGAACTTCCGCCGGCTCAGGTAATCAGCCAATACGGACTGGAAGTGAATTTTCTGATGTTTAATCTGGATGATCCGCTCTTTAAGGATCGGGATATCCGGGAGGCTGTCCGAAGTCTTATTGACCCTGAGCGCATTGAAGCTATCGGGAATAAGTTTGTGCGGCGAAGTAACCAGTTTATCGCGCCGGGCGTATTCGGTTACAACCAGCATATTCCAGTCTATTTGTACGATCCGAAAAAGGAAGCGAGTGATTTGTTCGGCAAACGGCTGGAAAGGCTGAATTTTGATTACCTGAGCACTTATCAGACCCTGAGCGAGTATCTGGTAAGCCAGTTGCGGAAGGCCGGCTTTTCGGTAAAAGCAAATGCGGTCGAACCGAACGACTTGCTGGCTAAAATCGGTCGTAATGAATCGCAGTTGTTCTTAATCGGCTGGCAGGCTGAAGACGGGGATGCCGGCGGTTTTTTTGAATCTTTTATATATTCATTGGGTCCCCTGAATAACGGCCGCTATAAAAATCCCGAAGCAGACGCTCTTATTTTTAAAAGCCGCGCCGAAATGGACCCCCAAAAGAGGCTTGCACTCTTACAGGAGATCGGCGACAAAACGGATAAAGATTTGATAGGTATTCCCCTTTTTGAAACTTCACGGCTTTACGGCATTAAGCAGGGAATTCAATGGAAACCCCGCCTGGACGGACAGGTCCTGGCCGCTGAAGTGAGTAAGCTGAAGTGAGTAAACAGATCTTTGCGTCAGAAAAATTTTGTGGTAAGATGATTTAAGTCCTTCTTATATTTTTCTATGTCCCAGCCAAGATACCAATCACCAAAAGGTGTTCACGATATTCTGCCGGATGATCACCTTTATTTTTCCTTTATAAAAAAAGTTGTTAGGCATCATTGCCGGCGGGCAGGTTTTCGCCGTATTTCTACTCCCATGTTTGAAGATGTGGAGGTTTTTAAAAGGAGTATCGGTGAAACTTCGGACATTGTGGAAAAGGAGATGTTTATGTTTGAAAGTAAAAGCGGAAAAAAATTCGCCCTTAAGCCGGAGGGAACAGCCGGAGTGGTTCGGGCTTATCTGGAACACGGCCTTTCTAATCTGCCGAAACCTGTGGAGTTTTATTACATTGAGCCTCATTTCCGTTACAATCGCCCTCAAAAAGGACGTTACAGGCAGTTTTATCAGTTCGGTTTTGAAGTGCTGGGCGAGGCTGATCCGGCCATCGACGCGCAGGTGATCTATATTTCCCATCGCATCAATTATGATCTTGGTATAGCGGACCGCCTTACCCTTCAGCTGAACACCATTGGCAGCAGTGAGGACCGAAAACAGTTCCGCGAAGATCTGGTGAACTACTATACCGGCAAGGAACGCAGTTTGTGCGAGGACTGCAAGCGCCGCATGCACGAAAATCCAATGCGCCTGCTGGACTGCAAGGAGGAGGATTGCCAGATTCTGGCTTCCATGGCTCCCAAACTGGAAAGCGTACTGAGCGAGGAAAGCAAA
Source organism: Patescibacteria group bacterium (assembly GCA_043800105.1). Lineage (GTDB taxonomy): Bacteria > Patescibacteriota > Gracilibacteria > UM-FILTER-43-11 > UM-FILTER-43-11 > JAFGTE01. Next base: position 31,559 of record JAZDNJ010000047.1, on the reverse strand, counting down.
GAACATTTCAGACTTCTGCAAGAATATCTGGATGAACTGGGGGTGAAATATGAACTCAACCACACGCTGGTTCGCGGACTGGACTATTATACTCATACCGTTTTTGAATTCTGGAGCAAGAAAGAGGGCTCACAGAACGCCACCGGCGGCGGCGGACGCTACGACGGCCTGGTTGAGCTAATGGGTGGTGAAAGCACACCGGCTATCGGCTACGCGGCCGGTATGGAGCGTATTGTGGAATACATGAAAGAGACCGGCATCCGGCCGCCCAACAAAGACAAGGTAGAGGTTTTTGTGGCACAACTGGGACTGGTAGCCAAAAAGAAGTCATTGTCTTTGATCAACGAACTCAGGGATCTTGGTATAAACACAGTTGGCGCCATCGGGAAGTCTTCGATGAAGGGGCAGATGGGACTGGCCGATAAGCTAAATGCCAAATATAGTTTGATTCTTGGGCAGATAGAAGTGCAGGAAGGAACTATTATTCTGCGTAACATGGAAAAGGGCAGTCAGGAAATTATTCCATATGAAGGTGTTGTTGAAAAGATGAAAACCCTGCTCGGCGAAAAGAAGCTGTCCAGTAAGAAATTGTGGGAAGAATGAAAAAAATCTATGGAATTGTGGGGCATCCGGTCGAACACTCATTAAGTCCTGTTATGCATAACGCGGCTTTTAAGGCGGAAGGCATTGATGCCGAGTACAGGTATTTTGATATTGACCCGGTAAATCCGGAAGACCTGGCTAATTTTTGCTATGAAACCGATCTTAAAGGCATTTCCGGCTTTAGTGTAACCATGCCCTACAAGGAAGCCATTATGGACTACATGGATAATCTGGATGTGCTGGCGAAAGAAGTCTCTTCTGTGAACACGGTGAAAAACGAAGATTTCAATCTGAACGGCTATAACACGGATGTAACCGGAGCTATTAAAGCGCTTCAGGAAAAGGCGAAAATTAAAGGGAAAAAGGCACTGGTACTCGGTGCCGGAGGTGCTGCGCGGGCCATTATTTACGCTTTACGGGAATTCGGAGCCGAAGTTTTTGTGTTTAACCGCACTCCCGATAAGGCCAAAACGCTTGCCAAATGGTTTGATGCAGAAGTAATTGATTTCCGTAAGATTAAGGAAGCCGGTTTTGACATTATTGTGAATGCCACGCCCGTGGGCATGTTCCAGAACACAGAAGAAAGCCTGCTGAAAGCTGACCAGATCAAAAAGGGTTCTGTGGTCATGGACATTGTCACTCATCCGCGTGATACGCAGCTGCTAAAAGAAGCCAGGAAGGCCGGGGCAGAAACAATCAGCGGCGAACGCATGCTTCTGCATCAGGCGGCGGGACAGTTTGAGATTTGGCTTGATAAACCAGCTCCCTTTGAAGTGATGGAAAGGGCGCTTTATGAGGAATTGAAGATTGGGGGGGCATAGTCTACCCAGACGCATTATACAAATACATGTCTCAGTGACATCAATTTGTATCATCAAAGAAATGAAAATAGCTTAAATAAGCCAAAATAGAAATTTTATTAGTGAAAATACATGTCTCAGTGACATCAATTTGTATAGCGACCAAAAAGAGACCCCTTAGCCATAATGACCAAACGAGAAAAGGTTGTAAAAATCATGGAAATATTGGACCGGCTTTATCCAAAAGCGCCGATTCCTTTGAAACATAAGAAAAACAATCATTTCACTTTTCTGGTGGCGGTACTGCTTTCGGCACGAGCGACAGATAAGGTGGTGAATAAGTTCACGCCAGCGCTTTTTAAACTGGCTGACACGCCGAAAAAAATGATGAAGCTGCCGGTGGAAAAGATTCGGGAGATTATTAAGCCGATAGGCCTGTCCCCTGCCAAAGCCAGGAACATTCAGGCACTCAGCCGAAAGCTGGCGGAAGAGTTCGGCGGTAAGGTGCCCGACAATTTTAAAGACTTGGAAAGTTTACCGGGCGTTGGCCATAAAACGGCTTCGGTTATTATGGCGCAGGCCTTCTATCAGCCCGCTTTTCCGGTGGATACCCATATTCATCGGCTGGCTCATCGTTGGGGACTGAGCAATGGAAGGTCTGTGACACAAACGGAACGGGATTTGAAAAAAATATTCCCCAAAGAGCGCTGGCGAAAACTTCATCTGCAGATGATTTTTTTTGGCAGAGAGCATTGTCCCGCCCTGCGACACAAAAAGGACGCCTGTCCGATTTGCGCTAAATACGGATAATTTCACAGTCCGGCGCTGATGGATGACATAAATATCTGATCGCTGTCAAATTCGGTTTCAAGAATAGGTGCTGACGTGAATGCATTATCCGTGGCCTGGTAGCTTCCGCCTGTCTGTGGTGAGCCTGTCATTACGATTTCTTTTTTCAGAGCCATATTTTCGGCGCCGGCCTGGTGCCGGGCAATAAATCGGTAGCTTTCAAATAGTGAAGACGAAAGTCTGAAAGGGAGCGTGTAACGAAGTGTGATTTCCTGTGAATCTCCTGCCTTTATCGGGCCGTAAGTGAAAGCGAAAACGGTATAACCAATATCTTCGGAAACTCCGATAGCGGAAAGGGCGATTCCTGAGGCGTCCTGGAGCTGACTGCCTTTGGGCACATAAACCCGCATGTAATCTATATTCGGCCCTTCCCCCAGAATAAAAAACAGTGATTCTTCACTGAGTTTCCCGGTGCCGTAGCGATCAATAAGATTCTGAATCTTTGTTTTATCTGATTCAGAAAATGTGTGGGTTTTTTTGATGGTCAGCTCATCCTCAATTTGCCCCTTTTTACCGACCACACTGCGATGACGGAGGTTGGTTTTGATATACTGATCGCTCTTGTTTCCGCCAACTGATGTGGTGATGACGGAAAGGTAATCAGTTTTCGCTTCAGACTCTGTCATGCCGCCGTCCATCCCGGCGCGGACGATCAGATCCTGTACCTTCGGATCAGCGGAATAAGCCTGAATATGCCCTTTTTTGACCAATCCTATACCAACATCCAATAATTCTTCCGTCTCTTTCAGGTTCGCGAATTTCCCCTGAAAGACCGGGATCAGATCAAAAAGGAGTTGTTTGGGGGTGACCGAATCGCTTAGTTTGGCCTCGGTATAAAATGAAACAATGTCGCTGAAGTTACCGGCCTTTACCTGAAAAGGAAAGTCAGGAAGCACCAGCGGACCGGTCAGCTTAAGCAGGTCTTCGACCACGCTCTGATCTATGGCAATAACGGTATCGACGGATGGACCTCTGCTATGCTCCAGAAACCACATGATGCTTTGGGCGCTTGTCGGGAAGTCGGGACTGTAATTGGCATCGCGCATGTAAAGCCGGCCAGCAACCCGGTCTATTCCCGGCGGCGGACTTACAACATCCTGCAGCTGACCATCGGTTTCGTAGATATCTTTCGCTTCCATTTTGCTGATTTTTCCGTCATTGATGTCCACTAAAAGGTAACTGCCGATAAAACCTCCTGTGGCACGGAGTTCATGATTATTTTGCAGTAAAATCAGGTAACGATGTGGCATTTTGTCGCCCAAGAGGCGCAGAATGACATCAAAATTGTTATCCACTTCCAGGAGCCCGGCTATCAGCTGAGCGACCTGACTGCGTGCGGAAATAATTTTATCTTTCAGCTCATCCGGCAACACGCGGTCATTCAGCGTAGTCATTTTCCGCTGGAGCGAAGCTGCCAGGGCCAGGATTTTGTCGGAGGACGTTTTGCGCGCCTGCAGTGCTTCAATGAGTCCCCCGTCCTCACCGCCGGCGACCGAAAAAACCGCCTGCGGAAGCCCGGAAAAACTCTGTATCAGGTCGGCCAGCTGTTGTCCTATTTGAGTCACTTCCAGCGCGCCCTCAATCAGTTTGTCCGCGGTGTCCAGATAAAGGCTTTCGGCCAGAAGGTGATTTTTTTGCGACGTTAAAGGCTCAGCGGTCTGACTGAGTTCGTAAAACGAGGATTCCGCTTTTGAAAAATATTCCTTCGCTTTGGCGGCGTCCCCGGCAAGCAGGCTGTCTGTGCCCATTTTTATATTTCCGTAGCCCTCATAGGCCGCCTCCTGACTTTCGAAAACCATATCGCGCCCCAGCACATAAGCATTACCCAATCCCAAAATCAAAAAGGCGATTAGGGTCACCATGGCAAAACGGAAAAAATCACCGTGTCTGGTAAATCTTGGCGGGTTGTTACCTGATTCGGCCGGCTTAATATCAAAAAACTTTCCGCTAAGCGGTTTTATTTTCAGGCTGCCACGTTCTTTTGGACTTTTATCCGGAGTCATGCTTTTATTTTAGCGTGAAAAGCACTTCCGACCAAATCTGGGAATCCGCTTTAAAAAAACTGGAAACACGAAGCCACAGTAAAGCGGAGTTAACGCGCAAACTGACGGAAAAGTTTCCGGGTGAACGAGGTACGATTTTAACGGTGATCGATGAAATGGAACGGGTCCAGCTTTTAAACGACCGCCGCTTCACTGAGGAATTCGTTCATTATATGATCCAAAAACCTATTGGCCGCTTTAAACTTATGATGGAAGCCAAAAAACGTGGGCTTGGTTCAGAAGCTGTGGAACAGGTGCTTCTGGACGCCGGCTGGAGCGAACTGGAAGCGGCTAAAAGAGCGGTTCTGGAAAAAGAGCGGGTGCTGCATGAGGCCGATGAGCGGAAAAAGAAGCAAAAACTGGTGAATTTTCTGAAAAATCGCGGTTTTGGTGATTCGACTATTTACAGACTTTTCTAAATCGATGTATTGCCCCGGAGCCGGATGGATAATTCATTCATGGAATCTTTATACAGGATATCCAGATCGGTGGTTTGATTTGCCAGGGCGATGACTTTGTACAGCAGTTTTACCGGAATCAGCTTTCCGCTCAGGTCAAAAGTGTCGTAATCCTCCTGACTTATATAATCCATAAACAGATAAAGCAGGCCGTATCGATCTGAACGGGCTTCACTCAGCGCGGTCTGCTTCAGAATGGCTGTCAGGTAATAAAGCGTCCTGTTTAAAGTCAGTTTGCCGGCAGGTTTGTAACCCTTCTGACCGACAATAAAGGCCGCAGTTGTTTTATAAGCGCTTTTTTTGAGACATTCCACCATTTTCCCCACGCCAAAGGCTTCTGTAAAAGAGTCCTGAGAAGCGCTTTCGTCGCCGTAATAATATTCCACTGGCCTGGAAAACAGGCTCCAGTCACCCGCCCGCGGATGGTCGGCGGTTTTTTTGAGCAGAGCCCGCACTCTGACACTCTGATAACGATCGCACTCGGTAATGGGGATGGTGTAATAGCGGTCTGTTAAGCCGCCTTTAATCAGCTCGTCTCCGGACCAGATTTCGAATTGGGTCCCCATGTCGACGGTCTTACCCTTCCAATGCCACAGAACCTCTTTTTTGTTGACGAGGGTCGGCGTCAGCGTGATGCCGTCATCTATCATCTGAACGTCGACGTTTACCATGTCGCCCCCGCCACCGACTTCGTCGTAAGGAGTATAGACTTTCGCATAATAATCCACGCCTTTTTCGGAATAATCCCCTTCCGGTATTGTACCTTCGAAGATCAGGGCGTCCGGCGTACTTTTACTGCGGGCAACTTTAAGAAGATTTGTCTGAAAATCACCATTCTTATCCCGATACGAAAGTTCCACTTCGCTGACCATTTTGCCGGCCGGGTCTACTTCAACCTGAATGGGCAGGGCTTCGCCGCTCATGACTGAGCTGCCCGTTAAATGGGTAATGACAGGCTGGGCGGTACTGATGGAGGGATAATTAAACGAACCGGCCGCGTTTCCGAAGACAAAAAAACTCACGGACGCTCCGGAGGCCTCGGATGGCATCAGATCTGACGTGTAATAAAGAGTAAAATGACTGATATCACGCCCCTGCAGAAGGTCATATAAAATTGTCAGATCCGACGAAAAGGAACCCAGATAACCTCCGGGTATGGCATGGCTTAAGCTGTTGTCATTTGTTTTCGCGCTCTTGGGAGAGTGCAGACTTCTGAAGGGGTAGCCCACCACAAAAGGCTTAAAGCCTTTTTCCGCGAGTTTTCCTACAGTGGCGCTGATTGTATTTGTCGTTTCATTCCCCCCCTCATTAAACGGGGTGGCATTTAAAATAAGAAGGATTTTTTCCGCTCCGGCTCCGGTACTTTGAGCGGCTAAATCGCTTATTCTTTTGAGTCCGTCAACCTTTCGGGATGTCCCCGATTCGGAATTGTTCAGATGCACTGTCACCTCCACTCCCTTTTCTTCAAAATAATTCATCAGCTCATCAAGCTTATTCTGAATCACTTCTTCGTATCTTGCGGCATTTTCGCTACGGTCCCGCAAAATAACGAGGTCGATTTTGTTCGTTGGCAAAGCCGGTGGCAGCCAGATGAGCGGGCCATTTAACTCGTGACCCCGTTCCTGAATGGCGATATTCCTCGCCGCCAGACCGTTGGTTTCACCGCTCACCTTTAACTTCAGCTTCACGGCCGGAAAAGCACTGACATCCATTTCATATTCCGTTACCGAATAACCGGTGGCGGCTTTGACCGTCGCGAATATAAGAAAAAACAGTAAAGTGGCAAAGATTCCGATTCTTTTGCGAGTCAGGTGTTTCATATTATTTATTGATGATCTGGTCGCCGAAATGAACAAATTTCAGGCCCGGCTGAAGTTCTTCTTCGGTCTGGCGCTGATATTTTACACGCTGATAAAGGCCGCCCGGAGTGGCGCCGATGATATCGATGGTCTGCATCATGCCGGGAAGCATGACCCGCTGACCCTGATAGGTGGCGGACAGCATATAGTGAACCTGCTGATTGTCGAGAGTCTGGAAATGAAGCAGGTAGTTTTTATTCATGGGCTCAAATCCCGAAAGGATAATCCGCCTGCCGTAATCACCTGCGTAACTTCCGTAGCTGATCGACATGGGCTGGCCTCCTGTGGGCACCGCGATGCCATTCTTTGAAGTGTCTTTGGTATTGATTGCGATCCTCTGCACCGGGCCGTCAAAATCATTCTTGAGCTTCTCAAAATCCAGAAAATCGATATTTGCCCCCTCACGCGGGAAGGCAAAAACCTCGAAGAGCATCCCGGACGTTTCACCCGATGCGTCATATTCGAAAATGATCTCGTTGAAGTTGTCGCCGTCTTTGACCTCGCGGAAGGCAAAGCCCTTGGCCGAGCGCGGTTCAAGGCCGTAATAAGCGGTCTGGTCGAGTGTCTGACCGTCCGCCAGGTAGGCGGCGCTGCGCACGACCCGATTACTACTGACGTAAGCGTCAGACGCTTTTAAGTCTTCCGCACTGAGCGAAAGCCCGCGCTGAACATAAAAGGAATCCGCGCCTTCGTTGTAGGATAAATAAGCCTTACCAAGATCATCTGGCGAATTCTGCATTTCGTCGGCGAATCTGATATTGCGGGTGATGATGTCGCCGTCCCCGATCAGCGAAAAAGTATTTTCGACCACGCCTTCCGCCGTGTACAAAGCCTGAGAGGAGGTGAGCATGTCGGCATTTACGGAGATTTCCTGAAACAACAAACCAAAATCCACCAGAATGATGGTATAAATGGCCAGCGCGATGGAAACAAGAATGGCATACATAATTAAAACACGTTGATATATTTATCGACACTAAAACTGAGGGTTGTTTCACTTAATTCCTCATTTTTGTACTGAAGAACAAGTTCGATTTCTTTGTAGTCGGCCTCACTCAGAAACGCCTCTTTCAGATTCAGCATGTCGCCTTCCGCCAGGGACTTTATTCCCGAAACAAAATTGATCTTCCCAAAAGGAGCAGTAAAAAAAATCAGACCTGAATCAACCGTTTTGCCTGCCGACCCGTCATCTTTGCTCAGACGGATTTCTTTTAGGTATACGTCTGAAGAAGGCCATTCTTTTTCGATCATATAGCTCACTTTAACATTCTTTCCGTCTTCGAGCGGATGAAATTCAAGGTAGGAATAAGGCACCCCTCCGCCATAGTCATCCATTTTCTGAAAATAAAGGGCATAGTGACTGGGAATCTGTTCCGGGTCCAAAAGCGCATCGGCGGAAAGGGCCCCGATGGACTTGCCTGCGAGCGCGTAACCAAGATTCGTCATCAGATCCGTTTTAATCACCCGAATGGTACGGCTCATGGAAATATCCGAGCGGGTGGCCGACACAAAAGGGGCTGACATTGCTAAAAGCAAACCCATAATCGCCATTACGATGATTAGTTCGACGAGAGTGAAACCTGCATTAGCGCGTACGGACTTCATGAAAGTGCTGGCTGACAAATAAAACGGAAAAGATTCTTCTTTGAATCATCATTCCTTATTTTGTATTTGTCTTGGTGCCCTTTATTCCTCCAGATAACTTTCATCCGAACCGGCTTCTACTGAGTCAATATCACTGAGTTTTCGGTTTGACGAAACAACGCAGTAAGTCCTGCCTCCCTCGTCTCCGTAGGTACCTGAGCCTTCGTAGCTATCGTTCAGATCGGGATCGGTCTGGTTTTCGAGAAGCGCGCAGACCTTCCAGCCGTTATTGTCAGCTCCGTATAGGTAGCGATATTCATTTCCTCCATCATTCTCGATTCCTTCCTTGGGGTCTTCCGCCATGCTGGCCAAACCGTCTGCCTGAGCATACTTAAGGGACTTGAAACATTTCATCAGTAATTTGTAATCACCCACACCCTCACAATCCGGAGCCCGGTCCTTAATTTTTCTGTTTTTAACTTCGGAACTTGGAGGCTCACCGTAAGAAGAATTAAACTGTTCAAGTAGGGCAGCCACCTGCTTCATGTCATTTTTTCTTTCGATGTCGCGTGCCTTTGAACCGCCTTGCGAAAACAAGTAGTTGGCCGTTGACGCCACCAGTACCGCCATAATCACAATAACCACCAGCAGTTCCACGAAAGTGAAACCAGCCGTATTATTTTTGAGGGCCCGAAGTTGCTTCTTCATAAATAGTTGGATTAATGAATGATGTGAAACTGGCTTTTATTATAGTGTATAGACGGCGTTTCTGAAAATTTAAATCAACTGCTGGGCGTTTTCGTAGAAGACTAAAATGGCGCTGGCAATGGCGTAGGCCAGAAAAACGGCAAAACCCACGATAAAAAGATAGAAAAAAGCGCTGAAAACCTTGATGGCGCGTTCCAGGCGGGTGGTAAAAAGCTCCTCCAGATCATCCCGAACGTCCATCAGGGTAGCCCCCAGACTGGCGGTTGCCGTACCCACTTTGGCCGCCTGCACAATGGCCGGAACCAGATAATCCCTTTCTTCTTCATGTTCTTTGATGATGGCCTTAAAAAGGTCGTCACCCCCTTGCATGGAGCTGATGATATTTTTGCAGGTCTTTTTTATGCACACGTTTCTGCTTTGGCGAATGATGATATTCATCGACTTGATAATGTCCACATTCTTGGTGAGCAGGGTGGAAAGCAAGTAAGTGAACTGTGCCGTGTAATAGGTGCGGAGTGTTTTACCCAGAACCGGCATGTGAAGCAAAAAATTGTGCCACCACCAGCGGACATTGTCGTTGTGTACGACCAAATAGTAAAAAGTGGCAATACCCAGACCGACGACCATCAGAATGATCGGGCCGAAATTTTTAAAAGCATCCGAGATATTCATTAAAAGCTGCATGCCCCAGGGAATCTCGAGGGCTTCACCAAAAAGTACTTTGAACTGCGGAATAACAAAAATGACCACGACGATGGCCACCATCACCACGATCACCAGGGTGGTCAGACGTTTGATGAGCACCGCCCTGAATTTAGTGTTCAGACTGATCTGGCGTTTTTTTTCTTCCACAAAATCCAGTAAATATTTTCCCAGATTAGAGGAAGTTTCACCGGCCTCGATGATTCCAAGAAATTCTTCATCGAAATACTGGGGAAAAGCGCTGAAAATTTCAATTTGAGAGCTGAAAGCCTTATCCATTTGCTCCCGCAATCCCTGGATGAGTTTTTTGAGGGGCTTACTGTCCTCATTCTCGCCGACGAAATCCAGCGTGGACTTAAGCGTTCGGCCACGATCGAGAGAATTACCGATGATTTTAACGAGCCGAAGCACATCTTTTTGCGGAACTCTGGAAAAGAATGATGAAAAATCGATCTTCTGTAATTTGCCCAGCCAGCTGTCCCGACGTGCCTTAAGAATATCGCTGAGTTCCGCGTAAAAGCCCTCGTCAGACAGCATTTTGATGGCCTCCTGAGGTGTGGCAGCGCTAATCTCGACCTGTTTCGAGGCCCCGAAAGCATCCCTGACTTTTACTAAGAAAATGTACATTAGTTTCGTTCGATGGTCTGAAAAATATTGGGTTTTACAAAGTAAGCCGGATCAAGCGGTTTATAGGTATTATAGCGCGTCTGACGATCGAGTTCTTTCAGAATTTCCTCATCCTGCTCCAGACTGGTGTAAGCCGCCAGCTGGGGCTGACTGTAATTCTTCCAGGCTTTGGCCGTGTTATTAAAAAATGCCTGGTAGCCCAGAAAAATAATCAGAACGACCGAGAGGGCAATGGTTGCTTTTCGAATGATATTGATCATGGTGAATCGGTTAGATTTCGGCTAAATGGTAAGCGTGCAAGGTAAAGGTGGCCCGATAGCCAGTCTTACCCTCCTCGATCTCAAGAGTCATGATGTCCATGAGGCGCAGGGAATTCCGCAGGGCGCCGATAAAACTAAGAATATGAGGTAAATTGCTTTCAAGCGTGAAGGTATATTCGTACACGTCCACTACGCCGATTAAATCGTCATAATTGACCTGCGATTCGGAAACCTTTCGGATGCCGATGGCGTCGATGACGATGTGGTTTTTGGCGGCGATGTCTTCCAGCATCGACATCACCTCTTCGGCTTTTTCGTCGGAATCTGGAACAGCCGCGTAGACCTTGTGAATATTTTCTGTCAGCGCGTTTTTGTCCTCCGCCATTTTTTCCAAAAAGTCGTTGTTCTGCTGTTCCATCTTGATGACCTGTTCCTGCTCATTCAAATCGTTCCTATACTGGTCCACTTCCGCCAGCACCACAGGCATCTTTTTCCAGGTGAAGACCAGCACAATAATCAGAATAATCATCAGAAGAAGATTTGTGCGCTCCAGCGCGGAACCTTCGTTTTTCAGCTGAGTCAGAACATCAAGCGTTTTGTCCCTCTTTCTTGGTTCAAGCGATTTCAGGAACTTTGGTACGCGGGAATCTTTGCCAAACTTCTTTTCGGTCCAGGCAATCAGCCAGTGCTGAAAGCGATCGATTCTTCCCAGCTTTATTGGCTCTTCTGAGTCAGCGACACCAGGGATGTCAAAATCGGGCATCTGCTTTTCTTGTGACATAAAGAATTAGTTTAGAGGTAATCAAATTTTAGCTTCCAGGTCCAGTAAGCAATTTCGGCGCGAGTCACTGATTTTTCGGCTTCAAAGGCGTTTCCCATGTTGTCCAGAAGCCCCTTTGCTATGGCCGCCCTGATAATACGATAATATTTACTACCGGAATCAACATCCTTGAACGGCAGGGCGAATTCTTTAGCTTTAATCTCTTCTCCGTTTTCATCGAATTCGGGCGCCGGTTCACTGGTATCGATGTCGAAGATGGTCAGTAGTGTCGTTAAGGCTTCTATTCGGCTAATGGGCTGATCGGGGTGGAAACGTCCGATGTTGTCCCCCTCGGCAATGCCCATTTTACTGGCCAGCTGAATATACTGGTAATGCCAGTCTTTTTCGGAAAGATCGATGTACTTTTTGTAGTCGCCGATGCTGATGGTGTCGTTTGAAAGAAATTCAAAGAGGGCTACTTTAAAGAACTCGGCGCGATTCACCGACTGATCGGGACGGAAGTAACCATCAGGGTATCCTTCGATGGTGCCCGCTATGACCAGATCGCGAATGGCCTGCGCGTAATAGGCACGCGAATCAACGTCCGGGAATGGCATGGGGTTTTGCCAGAAAACTGGATCAAGGGCGGCCTGCAGAGTGAAGCCGTAGATATACTCAAAATAACGCCCCCATCCGCTATCGACCTGTCTTGGCACGCGCTGAGCTCCGGAAGGTATTTTGACTTCTGTGAAAAGCTCGGAATCCTTAAAACTTTTAAGAACGCGGCCCAGTGACGCGTAGTCGATCGATTCCACCGGAAGCGTTACCAATCCTTTGTTGCTGATCTGGAATTTGGTAACCCTTGCATCACGGGGAAGCAGGCGTCTCAGATCATTGAGAAGCTGATTAAAATCATAAACCAGGTAGGGGCTCTCCTCATCGGAACCGCTGATGACGTTTTTTCGTGCCTCCAGCACCAAATTCAGCGCATAAAGACCATCACGGTAGGTATTGATCTGATCAAGAAGCTCGGTTTGGTCTTCCTGCGCCGCCTTTAGCGTGTCGATCTTCTTCTGACCTGTTTCAAAATCGTTTTTGAGCGGACGGAGCACGACCAGCTGGACAATGACGTAAAGCAGGACAAAGAAAGCGATAAATGAGGCAAGCAGGATGGTACTAAAATTGTATCGTTTGGCTTTAGACATAAACGGGGTTAACAATTAAGTTTCGGACGGGGTTTTATAACTACTTGGAACCGTATTGCGCAGGCTGTAAGTGGTGCGGTACGAGGCCCTGACATTCCTGTAGGCCATCTGGGTTTCTTCGGCAGCTGCTTCCCCGAAGGGGTAGCGATGCCGGACGCGCAGGTACAGTGTGACGTATGGCTGTAAATCCGGATCTCCGGCGGAACGGGGGTCGGAAGGAACAATGACATCGAAGTCCTCAACGACGGTTTCGGAGGAGTGAAGCGGGAAAGTTTCACCGTTGCTGAAGCGGATCATCATCTGGGCGACATCCCCGTCGTAATTACCCGCTTCGCTGTAGGGTGCGCGATAAATGGTAAAGTACTGGGTTTCGGCACGGTCTGTAAAAATGGAGATTTGATCTGTTTTGCTCTGCATGCCTTCGGTAGGCTGAACGCTATTGTCGATCTGTGTTTCGGCGTAGTTGATGGCGAATCCGGAACGGATTATCCCCGCCATGCCGTTGTTCAGCACGCTGCTGGCTTCGAAATTGATGTCCTTTTTGTAGCGGATGACCTCTTTGAAGTGATAGACGGCAAAGAGGTTCTGCATGATGATGGCTGAAATGAAAGCGAAGAATCCGATAACGATGATGAGTTCCATCAGCGTGAAGCCGGCAGGTTTTTTACCCGTTATTTTCATGAACCAAATCGGCTAAGTAAGTACTGTAAGCAATGATTTCCTCTCCCAGACTGCAATCGGTTGCTTCGCCCCATCGGACTTCAACGGATACCTGTTTCACGCTTTCACCCGAGCCGGTGACCTCAACCGTCCGGCAATAGGTAGTATATGGCTCATCTTCCATGACAATCTGTTCGTTCGCGCCTTCGGCCAGGTCAAAACCTTCGCCCTTTGCCTCCAGAATATAGTGACCATCCCTGCTTCCGATGGATGAATAGAAGCCGGTCTCGCGATTCTCGTTCACGGCGGTCTGGCGGATCTGTTTGAGGAGCTCAATCCCCTCTACCGCCAAAAAATGGGCCCGCGTTCTGACAATCTGTTCGTTGGTTTTAATCAGCAGGAAGTTTACGGTCGCCCATGTAAGAGCTAAAAAGATCCCGACGATACTGAAAGTGATCAGACTCTCTACAAAGGTGAATCCCCCATGGCTTCGTAATTGTTTTAAGATCGAAAGCTTCACGAAAAGGGAATAAATGGGGTTTATTCTATTATTTTGTTGACCGACTGTCAAATGTATTTGAGAACCGCAAATTTTTATTGCTCCTCCGTCTGAATCGACTGCATCATCTGTTTGTAGTCTGCCTGCGACTGAGCGTATGAATAAAGGTAAATAGAGGCGTAAAGCGCAATCGGAACTACCAGAAAAAGCAGAATACTGCGGATCTTTTTGGTTTTCTGAACCTCCACTGCCCCAATGTACCCCAGAACAATGGAATAAAATGAAGCGGCTCCCGAAATATAAAACCACCTTGGATCCAAACCGCCGTTTAAGAAGTAATTTTCCCGTAGTGCCAGCATGCCGACAAAAAACAATGCCATCACCGCAATTGTGTGAGGAATTCCGGAATAAATGAAAATCATGCGGGACGTTTTGGCCTTTTTGTGACCGCCTGCCAAAAGGACTCCCAGATGGAAAATGGAACCCACCAGCCAGTAACCAATAAAACCGATGACCGCGCCAAGAACCAGAGATGTTACCCACAAATCGAACCAGCCCTGGATATTAAAATTAAACCCTATTCCGGCCACCGACGAATCGAGCCTGACAAGTACCCTGACAACCCCGTAGAACCAAATGACTAAAAGCCAGTAGGGTGGTTTTTTAAGCTCGATATTTTTATGCAGAAAGGCCTTGTATCCGCCGAAATATGACTTGAAGAAGTCAATCATTCCCATCTTTGACTTTTCCTCGGTTTTACCTTGCTTTGCCCTTCTTTTTTTGATGCCCGAAGAAATAAGCCAGATAGCCAAGACCAGGAAAGCTATCTTCGCTGCTACGTAGCCCTGCATCTCGGCTACGTTGTCAAAAGTGGGCGCCTTCATAACTATGAATTGGTTGGCTAAGCCGATCAGGATTAGGATGCCAAAGATGATTCGGATCATATAATAGTGGATTATAGAAACTACTAGTTGTTCTTTTTTTTTCTATCTTCTCTTAAATACTTTTGTATTTCCTCCATTCTAACAATTATTTTGGGCGTTTTTTTGTGAATCGCTTCCAGCTCAGCTAATTCCTCGCTCAAACTAATTCTGTTGTAATGACCATTCAGTTGTTTCTCTACTACCCCCTGCATAAATTGTGTGATCTTCTTAATTTTAGCTTTATCTTTTACAGTCTTCTTTTCCGCCGATTTTAGTATCGCAAGCTCACTCTCATAACCAATGCGCCTTACCAAATCATCATATTCCTCCTTGCAAATTCGGCTTCCCCATTTAAATAGGGCAAAAGGCGAAAAATCATAACTACCAGTGGAAGTATAGGCCTTTATATCTTGTTTCCCATCTTTGTTAGTAATTACCACAACCGGAATCCCTTCGGCCGACATATATTTGATCCGCTTCACATCTTTTTTCATATGTTATTTATTAACGAATAATTCCCATGCCTCATCATTCATTTTAAGAATTTCATAGTTTAATTTAGTAATTTCATCCGCATTTTTTAGTGGATCCAATTTCAGGATATCCAATCTATCTAAAATAATATGTGTCTTCTCATTTGCCTCAAACATGGTTCGTGGTACGATTTGGACTTCCGCGATTCTACCATCGAATTCAATGTAGTAGTGTAAACTCCTGTAACCTGAGTTTTTCGGTATGACGAAATTATCTTTGAACTCTATTATCTTGAAATTGCTCTCGACATAATCAGCAATCTTATAACCTTCTTCTTCCGTATTAATTACCCATCTTCCTCGCATGAGGTCATTCACTTGCGAGATGTCTCTTTTTGATAACTGTGCTTTCAACACGATTTCTTTCGTCTCTTTAAGGACATTTTCGACATCAAGTGTAACATCAAATTTATCCGCGACAGCCTGAAGCTGTTTTTTGAAACCAGGAACCAGGCTTGAATAATCCTTTCTTAATTGCTCTGCCATTTTTGTAAGTATAGCATCCGCCTTGTCAAAACTAAGCGTCTGTAAAACTTTGGCAACTTTGTTTGCATCTCCAATCTTCAACAAAGCTGAGCCAGCCTCGGCTTCAGACATTTCTTTTACTACTTTTGCTGCTGTTCCAACATCAATTTTTTCAAGAATACTCGCCACCTTCACAGGGTCAACGCCAGTGATTATTTTTCCCGCTTTACCTGCATCCATCTTGGAAATAACATTGGCCGCTTCATCCGGATTGAGTTTACTGACAATGTTTCTTATTTTTGTCAGGCCCAGTGTGTCCACAGCTTGAGTCATTTTTTCGGCATCCTTTGCCGTAGTAATCAGTTTGGCGGCGGCGATATCATCCATTTTTGTGAGTATATTTCCTATTGTGGATTTACTCAATCCTGAAACGACTTCAGCGGCTTTTGCGGGTTGCATTTTGGAAATAATGCCAGCCGTTTTTTCCATGTCGGTTATGCCTGCCAGCACTTTCTGAACCCTTGAAACATCTTCAATCTTTTCCAAACCCTTTGCAATCGTCCCCACATCCTGTACGGCATCAACTATTTTAAGCAGGTCTGCTGTTTTTGCCGCAGTATTGCCGACTTTCGCTATTTCTGCCGCCTTTATTACCGACTTCACTTCACCGGCACCCACAATCCAGGAGCCAATTTCGAAGATAATTCGCCCCGAATTCTCGTACAATTTATCCGTGGATGACAGTGATTCGTTTGCAAAATCATTAAGCCCCTTACTAATCGCCGACCATGTCTGTCTGGGGTGGGCGATGGCAGTTCCTATCCCACTAACTACTCCAATTGGATCCTTATAGATCTGAAATACGCCCTCTGTCATTGCCGCTCCGCCCTCTACGAACCCCTTCCCAAGATTATAGCTATTTCTGATAGGCTGAATGGTAGGTTTCAGCCAATCAGGGACGCTATCTAATTGATTTGTTATCAATTTGTCGGCTTCAGTCGTAACATATTTAATGCCATTCCCAACCATTTCGACACCGTCAACAGTGAGCATGTGTAAATCCTTTGCAGCCTTTCCGATGTTATCTGCAAGCGACTTGCCTACCCCTAGTAAACCATCCATTACCTCTGTACCAAATCCATGTAAAACACTATTTCCCGATACAGGTGTCAAAAATTGTTCTATCGATTTTCCACTTCCTATGCCCCCATTAATAATATCTTCAAATGGATTAGAAACCCTTTTGTCCTTGTTATTTCCATAATAATCTGCCGTATAAATCCATGGCATGTCCTGTCTCAAATTTGTCTGCTGAATGTTGTACGTGATGATATTTTTGCCAATATCGATATATGGCTGAATAAATGGCTTCACGAATGGCACGAAGGGGTTTAGACCCTCAAGATACCAGGGTAACTGTGAATTCTGCGCTGCTGCGGCAGGCTGCTGTTGTTTATAGGCTGCTGCATTTGCGGCATTTTGTGCCGCTATTTTGGCATTATATGCCCTTATCCTGGCTGCTTCAGCCTCTGCCTGTCTTTTCGCCTCCTCCCATTGCAGGGTTCTTTCACAGTCAAAATCGATGTCATCCAGAGGTACATAGTAACCAATGCTTTTATAAATCACACCATGCCAGAGCCAGGTATAGTAGCCGGGCGGGGTCCTGCCGTAATATTCCTCATCTGTTGTGTGAATACGGGAGCCATTGGGCACATCGCTGCAATTGGCCATACTTGGATCCTTGCAGATTTTGGGCGTAAAGGAACTCAAGATGCAGGCAGCTCTATTAAACGTACTATCAAATGGAGAATCGGGGCTCGCAATATCTTTGATGGGAATGGGTGCATTCTGTGCATAGGTCTTGATCGTGACATCACTAAAATCCCTGACGATTTCGCCATCTTCATTCACCGTTTCTTTGACAACACTTTCGGGATCTTCGGTATTACTTACAATGCCGTCGACCGTCTCGTCATCAAATGGGCTAATTATAAGGGGTGAATAGGAAGTGGAAAGGACAAAGTAACGGGCCGCTTCCCGGCGGGACATGTAGGACTGAAGGAAGTCGGCTTTGGCCTGAGGGGTGTTAGCTCCGTAAGTACTAAACACCTGACACCGGTTACCGAAGAAGTCGAGTTTATCGGCAAGGAGGGCATACTGGAGGAGCTTCTCTCCTTCGGGGTGTCCGGAGCCACCGTTATTGTTCAGAATAAAGTTCTCGGCTCCGCTCAGGCATTCGGGAAAGTAAGAACCTCTGGCTTTGGCGGTCTGGGAAAGACGGCGGTAGCGTTCATCGGCTTCGGGGGCCACGGCTCCGTCATCGGCCATGATGAGCTTGAGGGCGTGGATTCTGAGGATGGACTGGTCGGGGTGGAAGGAATAAGAGATGGAGGAGGGTGAGGAAGAGATGTCTTTGTATCCCTGCAACATTCCTTTGCGGAGGGCATAGTAGATGTATTCGGAATACCAGGGGGAACAGATTCCCTGCTCCTCGCAGTTACGGTCTTTTTCCTTCACATCGGTGAAGGGTTTTTGATTGGTGAGAAGACAGACGTTACAGACACCTTTGATGTCGGCACCCCACTGGTTTTCACACTGCGGGATGTCGGAGTTGTCACATTGGTGGAAGTAAAGGAGTTTGTCCTTTAAAACCGTTTCCGTCATCTCGTAGGCGCTTTTGGCCTGCCAGTTTTCCGTCTGTCCGAACTTCTCGGCCAGCTTGACGCCTACGGCCACCTTGGTGAACTCGGCACGGGACAGGGGATCCTTGGGACGGAAGGAATAGGTTTCTTTGCCGTTTTGCGTGTCACCGGTGATAAGGTGACTGTCGTAGAGTTTTTGGATGTAGGGGGAAAAGAGGAGGTCATCCGGGGGAACGTCGTAGAAAGAGGAGGCAAAGGAGGCTGCATGAAAAAGCAGGACTGCGAGGAGGGCTGAAAAGCCGAGGGGAAGGGCGAGTCTTGTTTTCCTGAGCATAGAGGAAAGGTTGATTTAATTGTAACATCCCGCTAAAACACCTGACAAATGTCAGGCCGAAAGGACCGTATTGGTCACTTCCTCAAAGGTGGTCAGGCCGGCCAGAACGAGCAGATAGCCGTATTGCTGAATGCTGAGCATTCCCTCGCTTATGGCCACTTCCTGAATTTTATCCTCACTGCCGTTTTCAAAACTGATGATGTGACGGATTTTGTCGGTGACTTTCATGATTTCAAAAATTCCGATTCGCCCCTTGTAGCCGGTTCCTTTGCATCTTTCACAGATACTGCCGTTTATGTGCGGAACCAGAATAGTGGCGGACGCGGCTTTTTCTTTGTAAATATCCTTCACCACCGCCGAGGCGTTCTGGAAGGCTCTTTCGATTTCTTTCTGAACCTCATTCATGTGAGGATGCGGCACCTGACAGGCGGTACATACGCGACGCACCAGACGCTGAGCCACAATGAATTTGAGCGCGGAGCTGATGAAATAATGCGGAACTCCCATTTGCAGAAGACGGGTGACGGTAGAGGCGGCGGTGTTGGTATGAAGTGTGGAAAAGACCAGATGACCCGTATTGGCCGCCTCGAAGGCCCGGAGCGCCGTTTCTTCGTCACGCATTTCCCCCACCATGATAATATCGGGGTCCTGGCGGAGAATCACGCGCAGACCCGAAGCAAAGTCGTAGCCGATGCGGTGAAACATCTGGGACTGATTCACCATAGGAATCTCGGCTTCGATCGGATCTTCAAGTGTCAGCACGTTTTTACTTTCGCGGTCGATTTCCTGAAGCAGAGCGTAAAGGGTGGTGGTTTTACCGCTGCCGGTCGGCCCTGTCACGCAAATGAAACCATGCGGATATTTTATGGCCTCTTCGAGGTATTTAATGGCGTAAGGCAGAATACCCAGATCGTACAGGTTACATTTGCTCACATCCGCCATCTGCCTGAGGACGATTTTTTCCTCCTGATTATTCCGGATGGTATTTGGCATGAACGAAAGACGGAAGTTGTGAACCCTGCCGTTTAACTCAAAGGATATTCGGCCGTCCTGAGGAAGTCTTCGCTCATCGATTTTTAAGCCCGCGTCCAGTTTAAGTTTATTCACAATTCCGCGATACAGGGTGATGTCGTCGTAAAAGCCTTCATCAAAACAGCGGCCATCCACCCTGAAGCGAAGCTTGAAGCCAGCCTGCCCCTCGCCTGATAAGGCCATGTCGATGTGAATATCCGAGGCGCCGCGCTCTATACATTTTTTGAGCATATCAAAAACAAAGGTATTCGCGTCCCCCGCTTTGGCATCGTCGTCATCAAGAATTTTGACCTTACTTTTGGTCTTGATGTCAGGATTCTGATCCGCTTTTTTTTCGGACAGGTAGCTGATGAGCTTGTCCGTTTTTTCGTGCAGATGGGGGTTTTCCTCGAGGAAAATATTCAGGGCGGTCACCCCTTTGTCTTTGGACTTTTTGCTCAGGATTTTAATGTCCTGAACTTTAAGGTAGCCGTTTTCTTCAAGATACTTGATGACCTTTTGGCTTGTTTCTGCGGTATAATCGTTGGCTTGGGGGCTCATGGGAATTGATTAAAAGTTATGGGTAATCAGATATCAATAAGCATCTAAGGTCTGGCCGGTGGCCGGGTTGACCTGACGCCAGATGTTGTAGTCGTCGGGCACGGTAGTGTCACCCGGAACCGGAATCACGTATTTACGCATGTCCTCGATGATATATTCGGAAGGTTTGTTAAATTCTTCCGGATCGACTTCCAAAAGAGGCTGTCTTTCCCAGTGAGCCTTTCCCGCAATCACATCACCCAGAATGCGGAGCTGATTTTTGCTGACCCCGCTGTAAAAACTGCCTCGGGCAAGAAGCATGACTTCAAGGTTGGTTACCAAGCCGCTGACATAAATGTTTCGCGCGTCGATACGCAGAGAAGTAATATTCCTGTAACTCTGCCCCTGCGAAGTGCCCAGGCGGATGTCGGAATTGATGTAGACGTCCCCTGCCGTGTAAATGCGTGACTGACCGCCCGTAAACACTACCTCGGTTCCGCCCGTCTGACCGATAGTGATGTCGCCCGTCTGATTCCAGACGATGCCGTCACCGATATCAACCGTGCCCGTCAGCAGGGATTCCAGCTGGTCGGATTTGACAGGTCCGAACTTCTCGCGCACCAGCATGTCCTGGTAGTAATCACGAGGGTTATCGGCGCGGTCATAGGCCTCGCCCTGTTCCAAAAACGGAAATTCGGTGCCCGTCTGGAGCCAGTCGTCTCCGGAAGCGCTTTTGAAGGAGCCTGTCCCGTTTTTTCCGAAGATCATATAATCGCTGTTGGTTTCGCCGGGCGGGGTGTAAGTATCGCTGGGCGTCAAAAAGTTCGGCTTGATAACGGGATTTCCCAAGTCCACATAGTTCGCGTCAGTAAGTGAGTTACCCGTAAAGCGATCATTGGTGCCAATGTGCCCGCCTTCGGTTTTGAGCCAGGCGGTAGAGGTATAGACGGTGATATCGGTGATATCAGTATCGCTCAATTGAACGGGGGTGGACTGGACTTTTTGCCAACGGTAACGGGGAATTTCGATTGGGCAGGTATTTTCACCACAAGTCACATTACATGTAGATGTGCTGAACTGCACATACTGCCAACGGTCTTCCGAGACGGTAGAAGTCACTTTTGTTTCGACAATGCCATTGGCCCCGTTTTCGGCCGCGCGGCTTTCAGTAAAAATCCGCGGCGCCTGATAGGTTCCACCGTTCTTCATGTAATTGTTTACCAAAAAATCCGGACTGGCTTCGCCGTACAAATAAGATGTGGTGTTTTTGGTAAAAAGCAATTTGGGTGCCCCGCCTGGCAAAACCGTACTAACACTGAACTGAATGGGCGTGCTCATCGGCGGACAGCTTGAAATATAACCGTCACAGCCCCCGCCGACACTGTTATACGCGTAGGTATAAGCATTGAACTTATGAGGAAACCAGTAAGAACAATCCATGCCCTCGCGGTAAGTATAGCCCTCGTTGGTGCTCAAAGCGGGATAGGTATACTGCTGATGGCGCCCCGCATACCATGTATCGTAAACGGTTTCGGTCAAATCACCCTTGTCGGCCCGCGCGATGCCGTTCGCAGAATTCAGAATAATGTTGGGCACCTGCTCAATCGTTACAACAAAATCACCGCCTTCGGGTATTGCTCCTTCGCCCACCGGGTGGATGATGGGGTCGCGGTTTTCGATAAAATCGATTTCATCCGCGTTCAGGTCGTAACCAATGTTTTCGATTTGGGTGACCCCTTCTAAGTCCGCATCCACCTGCACCACCATTGTCACTATCGCTTCTTCATCGGGCTGAAGCGTGGTCACACTGAAATTCCCGCAATCCTGCGCGCAGGTCGTATGCTGAGGCAGATAAGGCTTGAAGATAATGCCGTTGGCTGGCAGACCTCCGACGTTGTGGAGGGTGTACTGGTAGTCGATGTATAAACCACCGTCGACCGGTTGCCCGGCGGGCGGAGAAGGCTCCGCAACCACATTGATGACGGCTTTGGCTTCACCCGAAATCGCGGTTTCAATCAGGTTGCTGAGCGTGGGGGTTACCGCGTACTTGCCCATAACGTTGGCCCAGGCCAGCGTATAAATCGGATCATCCTTCTCTGAATCCGGCACCGCCACCTGATAACGAACACTGAAGAAGACCGATGAACCCGGATAGATATTGTCGATTTCATAACCCAGATTGAGCGGGCTCAGCTCATCGGCATCACTCAGCCCGACGAATCCGGAGGCTTCGTCCGCCATATAAGCGGTTGAACCCGGAACATAGTTCATGAATTCCGGTGGTTCCATCAAAACCACCAGACTGGAATGCACCTGATCACCGGTGTTGGCCACTTCCACCCTATAAGTAACAAAACGCCCTTTTTCAACCGTGTCTTCCGCGTCATCAAAATCCTCATTGCTATCGCCGATTTCGATGGACAGCTTCACCCCGATATCCTCCCAGGTGGTATCGGAATGGACTTTTGTCACCAGCAGTAAAAATACGAGTACAATAAGACCAAATGACTTTATCCTGTGACCTGATGCGAGCCAGCTTTTCATAAACCTTTAGGAAGAAAATATTAAGGTTAATGATAATAAATTATTTCACGCACTCTGTCAAAATGTGAGAAAATATTTGCCCCCTTTCCCTTTTCCGTGTATAATTGTGATGATGTGGAGCTTGACAGCCCCGCCTTTCTACGTAACTTAAAGACTATGAAACCGCAATTTTTTGCCGCCATCCATCAGATCTGTGATGAAAAAAATATCCCTTATGAACGCGTGATCGACACGATTAAGGCGGCTCTTGCCACCGCCTACCGAAAAGACTTCGGAAATAAGGAACAGGAAATTGAAATTGTTCTGCAAGATGATAGCGACATTGCCACCGTGCTTCTGGTAAAGGAAGTGGTTGAAAATGTGGAGAATCCGAATATTGAGATTTCGCTGAAAGAGGCACAGAAGATGAAAAAGGATGTGGAGATCGGCGACATCATCAAAATCGATGTGACCCCACTGGAATACGGGCGTATTGCCGCGCAGTCCGCCAAACAGGTTATTCTGCAGCGCCTTCAGGAGGCTGAACGCGACGCGCTTTACGAGATGTTTAAGAACCGTGAAAACGAAATCATGACGGCTCAGGTGATGCGTGTCGAGAATGGCGTGGTACATATACAGATTGAAAAGCATAACGTGATGCTTGGTCACCGCGACCAGATTCAGAACGAAAAATATTACAACGGAAAGCGCATTAAGGTTTACCTTGATAAAGTAGTGCACACCAGTAAAGGCCCTCAGCTTTCTATTTCACGCACGCATCCGAATTTGGTAGTCCGTCTGCTGGAAATGGAGATTCCCGAAATTGCCGAGGGCGAAGTGGAAATCAAATCCATCGCCCGTGACGCGGGCGTCCGCAGTAAGGTCGCCGTGTGGGCGGAAAATGAAAAAATCGATCCCGTAGGTGCATGTATCGGCCAAAAGGGCGTTCGTATTCAGGCGGTGATGAATGAACTGAATGGTGAGCGCGTGGACATTATTGAGTGGACCAAAGACCCAAAGGAATTCATTGCAACCGCCCTTCAGCCGGCCAAAATTGCCGAAGTGATCATTGTGAATGCCGGAGAAGATCTTAAAGTCCCTAAGCGCGCCGCCGTGTTTGTGGAAGAATCGGAAAGGCCCATGGCCATAGGTAAGCAGGGGCAGAATGTCCGCCTGGCTTCCGATTTAACCGGATACGAACTTGACTTATATAATCTTGAACAGCTCCCCGCCTTTAAGGAAAAACTTAAAGAACTTATGAAATCCGATCATCCGACAGCCGGCAGACGTATAGAAGATAAGGAACTGGAAGCGGCCGCCACCGAAAAAGAACTGGAAGAGGCTGAGAAGTCCCTTCAGGAAGAGGGTGACGAGGGTAAAGCTGAAACTAAAACCGCCAAAAATGGCGAATGGGGCAAGCTGACCAAGGCGGTTATTACCAAACTTGAAGCCGCCGGTTATGCCGGACTGGCCGATTTGAAAGGTATGGACCTGAAAGCCCTTGAGGGCATTGATGGAATAGGTAAGGTCAGCGCCCAGAAAATCCTGAAAGAACTGGAATAAGAAACTCAGATACTAAAAACCCCACCAATTGGCGGGGTTTTTTTGATTACCTGAGAAGTATTAGGTTCCGCTAGATACAACATAAACCGTGCTATCTCCATCAGAATCTTCATCATCGGCTTGAACCAGTTTATCAGCATCTGCATTAATAGCACCTAATACATCATTGATGGACGAAGCAGTACCGTGTGTCCATGCGGTTGCAATTGCCGGAGTTGTGAGTCCGTTGTCAATAATCATATTACCTTTAGGTGCGATTTCTACATTTGCAATCACTGCATATGCCTGATCAGTAGCTCCTTTGCTGTCAAGAGCAACGTACATGTAGCTTCCGGTACAAGTTACACCATCAAAAGTAACTATCTCACTAGATGAAGGAGGTGTTGGTGTATTGTCAGCTTTGAAATAGGTTTTAAAAACATCGAAAGCAGGTAGGCTTGCGGTTGCGATACAATCAGGTGTTCCATCACCAGCATTTGCAGGATATTGACCGAAATCATCGTAATAAAGTTCCAATGCCTGGGCAATGGAATTAAGGTCGGCCACACGTCCTGTGTCACGGGCGCGGCCCTGTGCGCCGGACAAACGCGGTAAAATAGTACCCATCAAAATACCGAGAATGACGATGACGATCATCAGTTCGATGAGGGTAAAACCGCGATGAAAAGCGCTTTTGGTAGTCTTTTTCATTTTTGTTTTTGTTTTATAAAATAATTTGCATGTCAAAGATAGCATACAAAATTTGTTCAACGCAAGACTTTTTTTGTAATTTTAAACAGCCAGGTCGGATGCTGAGAGAATCGGTTCCATTACCGCGATAACCAGAAAGGCGACACCGGCGCCAAGAATTACCATAATAAGAGGCTCCATCAGAGATGAAAGTCCTTTTACAATATTATCCACTTCTTCTTCGTAGTAATCGGCAAGTTTTTGGGAAATGCTGTCGATCTGGGCGGTTTGTTCGGCCACCCCGATCATACCCACGACCATATTCGGAAAGTAATATTCATCGTCTTTCATGTTTTCCGCCATGGTAATGCCATGCCTCACATCGTCGGCTATCTGGTTGATACGTCGCTGGTATATAAGGTTTCCGACGCTGGCGGCTGTAATGCGCAGAGCCTTTATAATAGGAATGCCGCTGGCAACCATGGTAGAAAGCCCCCGGCAAAAATGAGCCAGCGAAGCCTTTTTTGACAGTTTACCGAAAATCGGCAAAGCGAAAAC
This sequence comes from Patescibacteria group bacterium, assembly GCA_043800105.1. GTDB lineage: Bacteria > Patescibacteriota > Gracilibacteria > UM-FILTER-43-11 > UM-FILTER-43-11 > JAFGTE01. The sequence goes on along the minus strand of JAZDNJ010000047.1, from coordinate 6,182 downwards.
GAATTTCATCCACACATAATTTCCCCACTTTGTTTTTTTCCACTGAATAAAAAGTGTGATAAAGGCAATGATAAGAATCACCAGCCAAATATAATTGGGTATTCCAAGCCAGCTTGACACAAACCAGTCAGAAATAGCGATGAGTTTCAGGGTTACTCCGGGCAGTTCGCCTCCAAGCCCCTCGAACATTTCTTTGATTTTCGGCATGACCAGCACCATGACCGCCACAAAAGCGGCCACCATGATGGCTATAATGACAATGGGGTATATCATGGCTCCTTTGATGCGGGATCTGAAGGCGGCCTGTTTTTCCGTTTCGTCGGCAATCTGAAGGAGTGTCTGGTTAAGGCGGCCGGAGGCTTCGCCGGCCTCCACCATGCCGATCTGCGCCCCTGTGAAATACTTCGGATATGTCGCGAGGGCCTGCGAGAAACTGTTTCCGGTTTCAATTTTTTCCACGATATTCCGCACGATAGACTTCATGTGTCTGTTTTCCGTCTGATCCATCAGAATATTCAGCGCCTTTACAATCGATATGCCGGCGTTGATCATGGTCGCCAGCAGTCTGAAAAAGGTGACCTTGTCGGTTATTTTGATGGACTGAAACTGGGATAAAAAATCGTTCAGCACCTCGGACCAGCCTGCCCCGCCCACTTTAGTCACGGGCTTTTGTTTCGGAGCTTCGGGTATACCTGTTCTGCCAGTCTGAACGCCTATATGTAGGGAAGGAGAAACCATAAAATCAAAAATTTACTGGGCTATGCGGAAGACTTCTTCAAGACTAGTGATGCCTTGAAGCGCTTTGATAAAGCCATCCTGACGAAGGGTGATCATTCCGCCTTTTCCGGCCTGATCTTCCAGCTGGGAATCCGGGGCGCTCTGAAGTACGAGTTGCCCGACTTCGCGATCCATCTGCAGTATTTCAAAAACGGCAATCCGGCCTTTGTATCCAAGCCCGTTGCACTTTTCACAGCCCCTGCCCCTGTATAACTTCATGTCTCTGAGCAAAGCAGGGTCAATGTCTTTGGCGGAAATATTTTTAAGTTCTTCTTTAATATCTGCTGTCACCTCAGCTTCAGGAACATATTCCTCCTTGCAGAATTCGCAGATGCGACGCACCAGTCGCTGTGAAATGATTCCGCGAATTGATGAAGTGATAAGAAAGGGTTTCACGCCCATGTCCGTTATACGGGTCAGGGTGGAAACGGCGCTGTTAGTGTGAATGGTCGAAAGCACCAGATGACCCGTGAGGGCCGCCCGGATGGCGATTTCGATGGTTTCCTGGTCGCGGATTTCCCCCACCATAATGATATCGGGGTCCTGGCGCAGGGCTGTTCTTAGCCCCGTTGAAAAGTCATACTGGATTTCGGGGCGGATCTGCGACTGGTTCAGGCCGTCCATCTGATACTCCACCGGATCTTCAAATGTCATAATGTTCACGCCAACCTGATTCAGCCGGTGCAGAATTGAGTAAAGCGTATTGGTTTTACCGGAACCGGTCGGTCCGGTAACCAGAATGATACCGTTTGGAAGTTTTGTGAAGCCTTCCATTATTTCTAGAGAGCTTCCCTTCAGTCCTAGTTCGGGCAAATCTGGAATTGTCTTCGTTTTATCCTGCAGACGCATCACAATTTTTTCGCCGTTCACGGTAGGTAAAGTGCTGACGCGAAGGTCAATATTCCGGCCTTCTTCCGTGGTTACCTGCGTGCGGCCGTCCTGTGGCACGCGCTGTTCATCTATTTTTAAACTGGACATGATCTTCACGCGGGAAACGACGGCCGGATGTATGTTGTTCGGGTATTCCACAATATGACGAAGCACACCGTCTATCCGGAGACGAATGCGAACGGTCTTTTCTTCCGGTTCTATGTGCACGTCAGAAGCCGACATGATCAGGGCCAGCGTAATGGCATACATCACGATCTGCGGAATGTTTCCCGCGATGATGGCGTTTTGAAGTGACTGTGTCAGCGCAGCCGTGCCGGCACCGGTATTATCGGTTTTTTTTGCATAACTCTCGGCCTTGGGCGCGGGAGCCGCGGATGAAATACCGCCGACTTCTTCCAATGGTTTAAGAATTGCCTGCTTTGCCAAAGCTTAATAGTTTAGTTGCCTTATCCTTTCGGAGTTCTGGAATAAATGTTTAGTTTTACGCTAAAATCCACCCCCTGATCTTTTCCGGTGGCCTGATCTACACCGCGATATTTTACACTGATATTTGAGATGCTCATCAGGCGGATTTTCTTGTCGATAAGTACCCTCTTGTCCCCTTCTCCGGAATAAATGTAACCGGAACGATCGACCAGGCTGAGGAACTTATCAAAGCCCACCAGACTGGAGTGAATGGAGGTTGAGACAGGAATAATCATGTAGCCGTCTTTTTGCTGAGGACTGGAAAAGTTGATAGATGTAAATTCGAAAGGAGGGTAATTGGCGGCTACTTCCGTCGCGAAAGATTCAAACAGCCGCACGATTCCAAGCTTGTCAATTTCTGTCGGAAAAACCGTTTCCAGAGCCTGAATGGTGTCTTCAAATTCCTGATCGTAAGCGGCCTTGTGCAAATCCTTTGTTTTCTGAAGACTGGGGATTATTATATCTTCATATTCCTTGATTTGCGCCTGACGATCGGCAATTTCCGATGGCGCCTTCAGGTATGCGGCGGTGTTGTCGTAAAGAAAGAAAACGGAATAGAGCGCGAGAGCCGCAAAAGAGATGCCCAGTCTGAGGTAAGCTTTTTTTCTGTTTTTTGCCTGAATGTACTCCGATTTTTTTGTTTTAACCGTTTGTCCGGCACTTAGTGTCTGACCAAAAATATTTCCCTGTTTTGCCGGCGTGTCGTAGTTTGCCTTCGACGGTTCGTTTGCTTTGCCGATGATGCCTTTGAGTGAAATCATGAGATAAGTGATGAAGAATTTTATTCGTTAAGCGCAAAAGAAAGCTGAAAGCTTGAGTTATAGCGGTTGGTTGTCGGGTCAAGCGTTTTGCTGAAAGAGGTAAACTCTTTAAATCCCGTGAAATACGGCTCAGTCGTGTCATCGGGATTATTCTTGTCCTTTGGATAGTATTTGAATGCCTCCTCAAGCTCCACCAGTTTGGTCAGATTCCTGCCAAGCGGGTCGCTAAGAGCCCCTGTCACACGAATTGTGCGGTTTTCTGCGTCAAAGGAATAGTTGTTGTACTCAATATATTTAAAGAAGTCATTGAGTTCATAGACGGAATTGGTCACCTCATTGATTTTTCCGAAAATATCGGGCCAATTGATGCGGCTCTTGATGATGGATTCAATGGTACTTACCGCTTTGTCGTCGTAGCCTTCTTTGTAAAGCTCAATGTCTTTATTCAGAATGGCTTCCTGACGCCTGAGGATTCCCAGTTTTTCGGAAGCGCTATGGAGCCTTCCGCCGGTATTTTCGGAAATGCCGGCCAGGCTGAGCATGGTATTTCCTGTATCAATCCACTCAACATAAAGAAAGGCCGCGCTGAAAACGATAAAAATGACTATGAAATTCATGAATGCCTTTGAGAAAGTCAGCAGTCCGAGTGAAGTCCCTTTTTTGTCCGGCTTTTCCGGCTCCATTTCTTTTTGGATAACTTCCTTTTCCTTCATCTTGTCGGTCCTGGCAACAATTGTGTCGATGATGGATTTTTCATTCATCGTTTCCTCTTTCTTCCCGAACATTTTAGTGAAGATGTTGCCCTTTGGCTCATCTTTCGGTGGTGCCGGTTGCTTTACGGGTTCAGCTGGTTTTGGCTTTGGCTGCGGAACTACAAGCGGTTTTACATTTGGCGTTGGAACTACAAGCGGTTTTACCGGAGGAGTAGGGATCGGAGTCAGCCTGAGAGGTGCCTCTTTTTTCAGTCCGATGGCTAATGGTTTGGGTACCGCGGGCTTTTTTTCCGTTTTACCGCCCGTTTTTTCTTTGAGCCTTTCGGCGCGCAGGAGCCATTTTGCGGCATGCCTGCTGTCGGGGTCGAATTCCTTAAATTCCTTAGCTAAAGCCTCCAGTTTTTCCACGTCACGGTTTTTAAGGAGTGTCCTGAGCATGGTCTTGTATTCCTTGGCTTTTCTGAGTTTTTCTTTCTTTCCTTCTTTTTCTTTGATTTTCTGCATCTTCCGCATCAATTTGTCCGCCAAACGGTTTTCAGGGTCCGCCTTTTTCAGCTTATCGTAGACTGTCTTTGCACCTTCAAAATCCCCTTCTTTCAGGGCGTTTTTCATTTCCTTTTCAAGGCTTCCGATGTCGGCCGGGGATTTAACATCTTTGTTTTTGTCTTCTGGAGCTTCCATAGGTTCATATTTTTTATATCTTCTTATTCTATCATTTTTTTGTGCATTTTTCAAGGGATTTATGCTAAAATAGGCGCAATTATCAGTAACCAGGAATAAGCCCAAATGGACATCCGGAAACTCAATGAAAAAATCAGTCAGGACCTCCACTATCTTTGACGGCATCGGCCTGAAAGCGAAAAAAGCCGAAGCGGAGGAAAAATCCAAACAGAAAGAACTATGGAATGCCCCGAAGAAAGCGGAAAAAGTCCTGAAAGAACTCAAGTACTGGACCGACCTTGAAGAAACCTGGCGGGAACTTTCAGCTAAGGCCAAAGACATCGAAGAACTTGGCCGGATGGTGGAAGAAGACAGTCCTGAAGCAAAGGAGCTTGAAACGGAGCTGGAGCAGCTGGAAAATGCTTACCAAAAGGCACATGTAAAGCTTCTTCTGAGCGGTCCTTACGATCAGATGGATGCCATTTTGGTGCTTTCGGCTGGTACGGGAGGAGTGGACGCCCAGGACTGGACGGAGATGCTTTTGCGGATGTATCTGCGTTACGCCGAACAGCAGGGCTGGAAGACAGCCGTCACTGAAAAAACTATGGGCGCAGAAGCCGGAATTAAAAGCGCCACGATTGAAATAAAGGGAATAATGGCTTACGGTTTTTTAAAAGGCGAGCACGGCGTTCACCGGCTGGTCCGCCTTTCCCCTTTTAACGCCAAGAACCTGCGCCAGACTTCCTTCGCCCTTGTAGAAGTTCTGCCGGTTATCCCGGAAGATGAGGGGGTTGCGATTGATGAAAAAGATCTGAGAATCGACACCTACCGTTCCAGCGGAGCGGGCGGGCAGCACGTTAATACCACCGATTCCGCCGTGCGCATTACCCATCTGCCGACCGGTCTGGTGGTCACCTGCCAGTCCGAACGCAGTCAGCAGCAGAACAAAGCCCAGGCAATGAGCGTACTCAAAGGCCGGCTGGCCCAGAAACTGCTGGAAGAAAAAAAGGAGAAAATTGAAGAGCTGAAAGGCGGATACCGTGAGGCCGCCTGGGGAAACCAGATCCGTTCTTATGTTTTTCAGCCGTATACTATGGTCAAAGACCACCGTACCGGCGCGGAAACCAGTCAGGTGCAGGCGGTGATGGACGGCGAGCTGGACGATTTTATTGAAGCCTATTTACTTAAAACGAAATAATTCTATGATTCTTGATATTACCAAAGGAAAGAACAACCCCATACTTCGCAAGGTGTCGCCCAAACAGGGAAAGATCACCAAAAAAACCCTGAAGCTGCTGAAAGATATGGAAGAAAGTATGATCGCCACCAACGGCGTGGGTATTGCCGCGCCTCAGGTGGGAGTGAACACGCGTATAGCACATATTACCATCAACAAAAAACAGGTTTTTCCGATTATCAATCCCGAAATCCTGGAAATGTCGGAAGAATTTGAGGAAGATACTGAAGGCTGTCTGAGTCTGCCGGGGCTTTGGGGACCGGTTTCGCGCGCCAAAGAGCTGACCCTGCGTTTTACCGACCTTGCCGGTAAGGAGCGGGTCATGAAGTTTAATGGTTTTGAAGCCCGTGTCGTCCAGCATGAAGTCGATCATCTGAACGGCATTCTGTTTATCGATCATGTCCCTGAGGGGGAGCTGGAGATCGAGAGCAGGCTTGCGCTTTAAGAGCGATACCTGTATAAAACTATGGCATAAGTATGAGCCCAGGTGGTGGAATTGGCAGACACGCCGGCCTTAGGAGCCGGTGCCGCGAGGCGTGAGAGTTCGAGTCTCTCCTTGGGCACCATTATGTGGAATTGGCAGACACGCCCCGCCTTGGCGGGGTGCCGCGAGGCGTGACCCCGACGTACGTCGGGGGAGTCTCTCCTTGGGCACCACACTCCGACGTACGTCGGAGT
>JAZDNJ010000063.1:0-5725 GCA_043800105.1 Patescibacteria group bacterium | reverse complement strand
AAAGAATCCTGTCTTTGAATCGGTTTATGAAGTTTCTGTACTTTCCGGGGTCTTTGCTGATCCGTCTGAAGCCGGCTGCCATAAATTCAGGTGAACCAAAGCTGACATCAGTATACAGATTCGGGTATTTATCCAGGAGTGCGGCAACTTTATCAAGTTCAATACTGGAGACCATAAAATGCGGAACGGAAACGACCATATCCGGGTGGGCATCAAGCACGCGTTCCAGTTCTTTTCCGTAATTGGTTATATTAATATGATAGAGAACGGGTATTTTATTCCTTTCAGCGAAAGCATAAATCGGCTCCATGCGCGGAGAGTCAAGCGGAATACCGAAAATAGCGTAATAATAGGAGTGTCCGTTATACAGTTTCAGTCCTTTGCCTCCGCGTTTAAAGCAACTTTGTAGATATTCGAGCGCGTCCGAATCCAGCGGGTTCACCGTGCAGAATGGCAGGAAACGGTTCGGATATTTTTCAGCAATTCTAAAAATTTCCTCCGTATTTTCACGGTATTTAGTAAAACTCTTGTGACCGTTTAGGGTAAGTGTTTCAATCGGAGAGGCAAGAAGAATTGTTTTTTTTATACTGTTTGCTTCATCTGCCTTCAGCAATAAATCGGCTTTGGAAATAAGTTCAACATGTTCATGCGTATCGATTATCGACGAATGAAAAGAATTCTGGCGGCAGGCAACCCATACGATGGCAATAAAAATGAAGGAACCAATCAGATACGTCCCTTTGCAGTTATGTTTTTTCATTGCTTTCGGGGTTTGGATCACACAGATTATACATGTTCATTCCTTGATATAGAAATATCTTTTTGCTATGCTACTTTCATAATAAAACTTAATTCAAAAAACATGAAATTGGGACGCTATATTATCGGACTGATATCGGGTCTGACTTTTGGTATGCTTTTTGCTCCAAAAAAAGGAAAGAAATTGCGAGATGAACTCTTTAAAAAAGGCAGTGAATCAAAGCAGGAGGCCTTGATGACTCTTTTTCATGCGTTCAAAGATGCCGGCATGGATGCGGTCGGTGAAATGAAAAAATTGTCCGAAAGTGAACAGCTTCAATCGGCACTGAGTATATCCAAAGAAAAAATGCACGAGTATTTATCGGAACTTGAAGAGAGCGGTTACGATCTCGCGTCACGCGCTCAGGAAAAAGCGGAAGAGATTTCCGAAATGGCCGTGGCGGCCGGAGCTGAATTTAAAAAACGCGCGGTTAAGAAGCAAACTGCTATAAAGAAGGCTGTCAAAGCCCGTGTCAAAAATGCTGTCTCAAAAAGAAAAACAACTACCAGAAAGAAGGCCGCTTCAAAGAAGAAATAGCGTCTGCATATCTTGCTATTTTTTGTGCGTGCGTTAGAATCCTTACGCTTTTTATAATTTATTTTTTATAACGAAATAAGAAGATGACAGCACTTTATGTTCCTTTTTTGATTGCCTTACTGGCCCTGGCTTATGCCGGATATAACACTTTCCGGGTACTTTCGCGTGACAGCGGAACAGAGAAGATGATAAATATCGCGAAGGCGATTCAGGATGGAGCCATGGCATACATGCATCGCCAATTTAAAACCATCGGGGTTTTTGCCGTTATCATCGCGGCCCTTATGGCTTATCTGCTTGGCTGGCACATCGCTTTAAGCTTTGTGGCCGGCGCCCTTTTCTCCGCCCTGGCGGGGTACATTGGCATGAATGTTTCCGTGCGTGCCAATGTGCGCACGGCGGCAGCTGCCAAAAACGGACTTCCTGCCGCGCTCGATGTGGCTTTTCGCGGTGGATCTGTAACAGGTATGGCCGTTGTGGGCTTATCATTGCTTGGCGTGACAGGACTTTATCTGGGTTTTTTGCAAATGGGTATCGAAAGCGGTGACATCCCTCATCTTCTGATCGGTTTTGGTTTTGGTGCGTCACTTATTTCACTTTTTGCCCGTTTGGGGGGAGGCATCTTCACGAAGGCGGCTGACGTGGGAGCCGATTTGGTGGGTAAAGTCGAAGCGGGTATTCCCGAGGATGATCCACGAAATCCCGCGACTATTGCCGATAACGTTGGAGATAATGTGGGTGACTGTGCCGGTATGGGTGCTGACCTTTTTGAAACTTACGCTGTAACCCTTGTGGCCGCTATGGTTCTGGCTGTGGCCGAAGGTTTTAGTGAGAGCTACGTACTTTATCCGATCGCACTGGGGGCAGTAGCAATTCTGGCGTCTATCATAGGCTCAAATTTTGTCAGAACCAAAACTAAAACAAGAATAATGGCGGCTCTTTACAAGGGTATGTTTGTCACCCAGATTCTTGCGCTCATCGGATTTTATTTTGTTACCAAGTGGATGATTCCCGCTTCCGGCAGTCCTATGAATTTTTTCTGGACGACGGTTGTTGGCGCCGTTCTTACAGTGCTTATCATCATGATTACCGAATATTATACTTCTACCAAATACAGGCCGGTTCGCTCGGTTGCTCAGGCTTCTGAAACAGGTGCCGGAACAAATATTATTATCGGCTTGGCTGCCGGACTGGAAAGTACAATTTTGGTTGTTCTCGCGATCGTGGCGGCTATTTTAGCTTCTTACAGTTTGGGTGGTCTTTATGGTATAGCGATTGCGGCGACCAGTATGCTTTCCACAACGGGCATGATCATAGCGATGGACTCATACGGACCTATTACTGATAACGCAGGTGGAATTGCTGAAATGGCGGGTCTGCCCGAAGATGTCAGGAACGTGACGGACGCGCTGGATGCCGTTGGCAACACCACCAAAGCGGTTACCAAGGGCTATGCAATCGGTTCTGCCGCTCTGGCCGCTCTGGTTCTTTTTCAGGATTACAACGGCGCGCTTTTAAAGGCGGGTCAGAATCTGATTTTCGATATTACAGATCACAAGGTGCTCGTTGGCTTATTCCTTGGAGGACTTATTCCTTATGCTTTCTCTGCAGTAACTATGCGTGCTGTCGGAAAAACCGCCCATTCTGTCGTAACCGAGGTTCGCAGACAGTTTAAACAGATTAAAGGCATTATGACCGGCAAAGGAAAACCTGATTACAAGCGGTGTGTGGATATTGTGACCAAGGCCGCTCTGATTGAAATGATTGTGCCGGCTCTGATTGCCGTCCTCAGTCCGATTGTAGTCGGTTTTCTATTCGGACCTAAGGCCCTTGGAGGACTTTTGATAGGTGTAATCATCTCCGGGCTTCTGATGGCTATTTCGATGGCCAACGGCGGTGCCACCTGGGACAACGCTAAAAAATACATTGAAGACGGACATCATGGCGGAAAAGGTTCCGATGCTCACAAAGCCGCGGTGGTGGGGGATACGGTTGGCGATCCTTACAAAGACACCGCCGGCCCGGCCCTGAACGCGCTAATTAAGGTAATCAACATGATCGCCCTGCTGATTGCCGCCGGTGTGGCAAGCTGGAGTGTGTTTTAAATTTACCTGTAAGAAAAGCCCCGATTTATGTCGGGGCTTTTTTGAAGTTATGGTTCTTACCTGGCTTTTTTTGTAGTCAGATCAATCGTTGTCTTTATCACCGTGTCCGGATTGAGGGACATACTGTCAATACCTTCTTTGTCCAGAAAGCGGGCGAATTCGGGAAAGTCACTGGGGGCCTGGCCACAGATTCCTACTTTGCGGTTCTTCTTTTTGCCTATGCGGATGATCTGACGAATCAGTTCCATTACTGCTCCATTCCGTTCGTCATACACGTGGCGAACGAGTTCTGAATCGCGATCAACACCCAGCGTAAGCTGAGTCAGGTCGTTGGAACCTATGGAAAAACCATCGAAAATCTTGCAGAACTCTTCGCCCAGAATTACATTACTTGGGATTTCACACATCACATATACCTGTAACCCTTTGTCTCCGCGAACGAGTCCGTTCTTTTTCATCTCAGCCAGTACTTTTTCACCTTCGGTAATAGTCCGGCAGAAAGGAATCATAAGCTTGAGGTTATGAAGTCCCATAACGTCGCGAACTTTCTTCATGGCTTTGCATTCCAGGGCGAAAGCGTCACGATATTTGGGATCGTAGTAACGGCTGGCACCGCGCCATCCGATCATAGGGTTGTCCTCATGGGGTTCGTAAGCGGTACCGCCTATAAGGTTGGCGTATTCGTTGGATTTGAAATCGCTCAGGCGGACGATGACGTCTTTGGGATAGAAGGCCGCCGCTATGGTGGCAACGCCCTGAGCGAGTTTGTCCACAAAAAACTCCGCTTTGTCGTCATAACCATGAGTTAACTCATCAATCTGTGAAATGACGGCGGGATCCGTAAGTTTTTTGTAATTAAGAAGAGCAAGCGGGTGTACTTTGATGTAGGAATTGATGATAAATTCCAGTCTGGCCAGACCAACACCGTCATTCGGGATGAATGAGGTTTCAAAGGCCATATCAGGATCGGCCAGGTTCATCATAATCCTGGTCTTTGGTCTTTTCAGATTCTTGATATCGGTCTTCTTAATTCTGAAGTTGAGGGCGCCCTCATACACATTTCCGGATTCACCCTGACAGGCAACGGTGATTTTTTTACCGTTTTTGATCACATTAGTCGCATTATTCGTTCCTACAACACAGGGGATTCCAAGTTCACGGGAAACTATGGCGGCATGACAGGTTCGGCCGCCGCGGTTGGTCACGATGGCGGCTGCAATTTTCATGACCGGAACCCAGTCCGGATCCGTCATGTCCGTAATAAGGATGTCGCCCTTTTTAAATTGTTGGATCTGTTCCGCGTGCTGAATGACACTGGCTTTTCCGTTGGCAATTTTAGAGCCTACAGGCGCTCCTTTGGCCAGGATTTTTGTGGGCTTGTCTATCAGAATGTAGTCTTCCAGAACCGAATAGTCTTTTTGAGACTGAACGGTTTCCGGGCGGGCCTGCACGATGTAAAGATCACCTGTTTCACCGTCTTTGGCCCATTCCATATCCATGGGTTTGAAGTATCCGGCTTCTTTACTGTAATGATCTTCGATAATCGCAGCCCATCTGGCCAGATGAAGTACTTCTTCGTCATTTATGCAGAAAACTTTTCTCATATTTTTATCGACTGGTACATTCCTGGTAGGGGATTTGGCTCCGCCCTCGGAGTAGATCATTTTGATTCCCTTCTCACCGAGTCTCTTGGTCAGGATGGGTTTGAATCCTTCCTTTAGCGTTGGTTTGAAAACGTAGAATTCATCCGGATTCACCGCGCCCTGTACCACATTTTCACCCAGACCGTAGGCGGCGTTGATCAGGACTGCATCTTTAAAGCCGCTTTCGGTATCGATGGAAAACATCACGCCGCTGGACGCGATGTCCGATCTGACCATCTTCTGTACTGCGATGGAAAGTCCGATAGTGAAGTGGTCATAGCCTTTTTCTTCGCGGTAGGCGATGGCACGGTCGGTGAAGAGGGATGCGAAACATTTTTTGCAGGCTTCCAGAAGGTCGTGATCTCCGCGAATGTTCAGGAAGGTTTCCTGCTGGCCGGCAAAGGAAGCATCTGGCAGATCTTCGGCGGTGGCTGAAGATCGAACGGCCGTGTCGCAGTGTTTTCCGTACATTCTTTCCATCTGGCGGTAAGCTTTGATGATCGCTTCATTCAGATCTTCCGGGAAAGTGGCGTTCAGAATCGTCTGACGTACCTTATGCCCCTTTTCCTGTAAATCGGAAATGTCTTGCGGGTTAAGTCCTTTGAGGATCCGTTTAATGTCGTCTTTAATTCCCGCTTTTT
>JAZDNJ010000051.1:0-3225 GCA_043800105.1 Patescibacteria group bacterium | reverse complement strand
GACCCCGATATGCCAAGGAATCTGGCCAAAAGTGTAACTGTAAAATAGGCCCGCATTTTTTGGTGAGATGTTTTGCTACACCCCCTATACCTGATCTGGACATATAGCAAATCTTACACATAAATGCACCATACAATGTATAGTCATTACTACCTGCATGGTGCAAAATTGCTATACACCCGGAAGCGCTACCCCAGGAGGGTGAAACATGCTATTTTTTTTACATGGAAATAAATAATTACGAACTAATTCTTGTTCTCTGGAATATTTTTTTGGCGCTTTTGCCGTGCTGGGCGGTGTATTTTTTGATTCAGCATAAAAAATTGGCGAAAAAGCCGCTGGTTTTTGCGCTTGTTTTCCTTTTTTGGCTGGCTATGCTGCCTAATACGGCTTATTTGTTTTTTATGGTCCGACATTTGGTGGATTACTGCGCGGATTACGATAAATTCCGCGTCTGTCAGACGGGTTCCTGGAAGGTGATGTTCTTTTTTACTTATGCGCTTATCGGCCTGCCGACTTTTTATTACGCGCTGAGTAAAATGACGGACATTGTGGGTAAAAAATGGGGTATGCGGGTCAGGCGGCTGTTTCCCCTTGTCGTAATCCCGCTCACTTCGGTCGGACTGATGTTTGGCTTATATGAGCGCTTTAACAGCTGGGATATTCTGCGAAGACCCTGGTCGCTTCTGGAAAGGGTAGCCCACTATTTTGATACATGCCATCTGACGACTGATTTTCTAGTCTTCACCTTTGCCCTATATTTGATTTACTATCTCACTGACTTTTTTTGGAAATGGCGAACATGACACGCGTACATCTAACGATTCACGGCCGGGTGCATGGGGTTTTCTTCCGGGCGCATACCATCGAAAAAGCTCGTCAACTGAGCGATATTACCGGCTGGGTAGCCAATCAGGCCGATGGTACGGTAGCTATAGAAGCCGAAGGGCCTGAGAATAAGATCAATGATTTGATCGACTGGTGTCACAGCGGCCCATCCACCTGTGAAGTGACAAAAGTGGAGGTGGAACGGCATGGCTATACCGGGGAATTTGACGATTTCGATATCAGATATTAACTCAGAAAATCGCTGACTTCATAACTAAGCACAGTCACGTCCCAGGGTCTTGCGTTTTCTTCGACGTCGCCATCGCCCGTATCAAATTCCGTGCCATCAAAAACTTCGTATTTCATAAATCGGTATTTGGCATACAGCGCGTCTGAACTGGAGGCCAGTTTTTTGAAATCCTTATTGTGCAGAACATAATAAGCATATGTTTCGGCAAAATCTTCGAAAGGGTCGCTCATGGCGTAACCGGATACAAAATCCAGATTGTCCGCGGTCTTTTTTCGGTTGTTCACGTCTTCCCAGCTGATGCGGTAAAAATCCAGACTTGGGTCGCTTTCATAAATAGGCGCATTGCCGTCTCTGAAAGGACTTTGAGATATATTTTCTGAAGGAGCAAGGTAGGCGTAATCCACGTTGTGGCCCAGTTCATGCACAAGAACGGCGATCGTTTCTTCGGTACTCATATTCACCCCGCGAAGAATGATCATAGAATTACCGCCAAGCCCTCGATGCGCTTCAGGACTGTAATCGAGAATAATGTTTTCAACCGACTGCGCGTGGCCTTCAGGCAGCTTTTTCAGAACCGTTTCAATCTGGTTCTTTTTGATGTCATTTAAAAAACGCTTTTCCTCTCCCATGTTGCGCGTGGCAAAATGGAGCAAAAGAGCAGATTCTTCAGTGTCCTCTGCCAAAGCTGAAGGCAGTGCCGGAGCCGGATGGACTTGGGCTTGCTCGACGGACTGCGGCACGGAAGGTTCAGCATGAGATAGATTGGTCCAGATACCAAAAGACAGGATCTGGATGGCCGCAAAAAGAGAAAGAATCTTAAGTCGCATTATAGTTAGGATTAGCGTGACTTTTTCTTTCTGTTTTTGTTTATCCCGCTGCGGATATGGTGTCTTTTCCGAGCGTAAGGGTGAAATTGTACAACATTTATTTATTTTTGTCAATGTAAAAGAATGTCAGCCAAATAGCCTTCTTGCGGTATAATTTTTTCGTTAATTTCCGTTTATGGGCATTGCCAGAAAAATCCTCGAAAACACCTTTGTTCAGTTTGGAGGAAAAATAGTCACAGCCGTGCTTTCCGTCTTTGTACTGAAGATGATTTCAGGCTATCTGGGCACGTCGGGCTACGGAGACTACACTACCGTGTACCAATATCTAGCCTTCTTCGGTATTGCGGCCGATTTCGGCATTTTCACGATCACAGTGAAAGAGATGAGCAAAGATGAGAAAAATATTCCCCGGATTTTGGGGAATGTTTTGGGGTTACGCACTGCTTTGGCCATCCTGACCATGGGGCTGGCGGCTATTGTGGTATTTCTTATTCCAAGTTACTCCGAAACGGTTATTCCGATGGGCGTGCTGATCGCCACGCTCGCCACTATTTTCACCCTTCTGAACGGAACGGTCAGTTCTGTACTGCAAGTACATCTAAAAATGCAGTACACCACGGTTGGCCTGATTGCCGGCAAGATTGCCAGTGTGGCTTATATCGCGGCAGTGGTTTACTATTTGTTTGTTGCGGATATTTCTGTCGGTTTTGAACATCTGATCTGGGCCGGGGTACTCGGTAATTTTGTCATGCTGGCTATCACCACTTATTACGCGAAACGTTACACAAAAATTACCTACTGTTTTGACTTTGCTTACTGGAAAAAGATTTTTTTCACCTCGCTTCCTTACGGCGTAGCTCTGGTGCTCAACAATATTTACTTCCGGCTGGACGTGATTTTGCTGACGATGATTTTGCCCCACACCAAAACGCTGGCCGATGGTACGACCAGCTGTTCCTCTTCTATTTGCGGCGATACGGAGGCCGGTCTTTATGGCGTGGGCATGCGTTTTCTGGAAATGATGATCATTATTCCCGTTTATTACATGAATTCGGTCCTGCCGGTCATGACGCGTTTTCTGGAAGAAGAGCGTGAAAAGGTGAGGAGGATCATTCAATATTCTTTTGATTTTCTGGTGGCCACGGCCATGCCGATTATGGTGGGCGGTTTCATTCTGGCCATTCCCATCATCCGGCTGATTTCGGACGAGGATTTTGTGAGCGGAGTTGTGCACGCCTACGGAGCGGACATTGCAGTTCAATTCCTGATGTTTGCCATGTTCTTTTCATTTATCAACGCGCTTTTTGGCTTTACTTTGGT
>JAZDNJ010000049.1:0-7186 GCA_043800105.1 Patescibacteria group bacterium | reverse complement strand
TCTAATATTTTACTAAAAATTGTCTCAAAAATAAATTCTTTAGCCAAAAATCAATTGACACAAGTTTGATTACTGTCAAATTTTTACAACTATCATTTTAATAGTATAATGAAAATGAAATAGTACTGTGTATGAAAAAATCAAAAATCAACAAAAAGTCATTTATTGCTTTTTGCCTTGGGGCGATTGCTGTGCTTTTGGTGACTAAATTGGCGACCCCTCTTAAGAATCAGCAAGAACCGGAAGATCTGTTTTTACAGATAGTTAAAATGGCACCATTACCTCTCCCCTATCATTCCCTCACAAAGGATGATATTCGGGAACTGATGGGATTGGTTGTGCCGGGGGTATGGAATGTTTCGGAAAAAAGCGTGGAAAAAGTGCAGGCCGAACTTCAGAAAATATTTGCATCACAATGGCAGGCGGCTTATAAAGAAATCGATTCTGACGAATCCATGCTCGAGTTTATGGCCGGTTCCGGACTGCTTGAAGCTCTGAATCTTGATAAGGCCGAGGCATTGCGGAAATTGCAGAATATCAACACCGATGATCACGCGTTCACACCTGTAAGTTCTTCATCCGAATATTACCCGTTAACCCCGCCGGACACCCCGGTTAATTATCCCGGTGAGTACGAACCAATCGGGGCGGTTTTTTTATCATGGCCGGTTTATCACCTGGCAGATGACTGGACTGTCCACCTGAATTTGGTTGCCGAAATCGTTTCTGAGGCCGAAGCCTGGATTCTGGTTCCGAATGAATATTGGCAAAAAGCGGTCGAATTGTATTTGGCTCAGAATCAAATCGATCTTTCTGATATAAAATTCTTCCATGTGCCGACAAACGATATCTGGACGCGGGATTTTGTGCCAATCACAGTGACCACGGGAGCAAATTCCGATCACGCGCTGATTTGGAATCCGTATCAGCCGCTTCGCCTGCGATCCGTATTGCATGATGCCGAGGTAGGAGCGGTGCTTGGGACTTATCTTGATGTGCCGGTCCATCGCCTGCCTATAGTGATTGAAGGCGGAAATATTATAACTGACGGTCAGGGCACGGTTTTAATGATGGAATCGGTTTTTGATAATAATCCGGAAATAAACAAAGATGACCTGGAACAAATCGCCAAAGATTATTTTGGCGCAAAACGGTTGATAACTTTCCCGATCGTTCCCGGAGAAGCCTGCGGCCATATTGATATGGTGGCCAAATTTGTTGACGCGGACACAATAATGGTGGCTCAGGTTTCCGAAGATCACCCATGGCATAAGAGCCTGGAAAATATAGCCGCGACTTTAGCGGACACTGATTCTGTGAACAGTGCCAAGTACGAAATAATCAGAATACAATTGCCGACCATGACTCATGACATTCAGGAATGGACGTATTTAAACAGCCTGACGTTAAACAAAAAAGTTATTGTACCGGTTTATGGGGCGGCCGAAGATGAAGCGGCCTTGCAGATTTATCGTGAAGCTATGCCGAGTCGCACTGTCGTAAGTGTAAATGAACTCAACTACGGCGGCGGTGCAGTACACTGCCAAACCAAAGAAGTGCCGGCATCATTGTCAGACAAATATTAATTTAATAATTTATTTTATGTTGAAAAAATTAACACAACCGATTTTAGGAACATTGTTGTTTTTCGGCTCAACTCAGTTGATGATGTGTATGGTCATCGTTGCGGCTTTGTACCCGAATTACAGTATTGCCGACAACTACATCAGCGATCTTGGCATGGCTAATTCTCCAGCGCCATTGCTTTTTAACGTTTCGATTTTTTTGTTCGGATTGCTGATTGCGCTGGCTGCGTATAGGCTTAGGAAAGCTGATATGCTATTTGCTTTATTCGCCTTCCTGACCGGCATGGGGTTTTTCGGGGTCGGTATCTTTCCTGCTGATCTGCCCATGGCTCATTTGATCTTTGCTTTGATAGGATTAACTGCCGGCGGCGTGATGATGATCACCTCAGTTAAACTAAAATTAAGGTGGTTTGGCACATTATCGGTTTTACTCGGAATATTTTCTTTAGCCACCCTTGGACTACTGTTAACAGACATGACTTTGGGTCTGGGAATCGGAGGCATGGAACGACTTGCCTTTTATTCAATTTTAATCTGGGTCGCAGGCTTTGGAGGAAGTCTGATTAATATTCCAAAAACATCCTGAGTTTTGACATTATTATATTATTCGACACAAAAGCCCGAAACTGATATACTCCACAGGCTCATTAATTTCACATGTATTTATGGAAGCCCGCGTTCTTCGCCAAAAATACTTAGACTTCTTCAAAGAAAAAGGCCACGCAGTTCTGCCAAGTGCCCCGCTTTTACCTGAAAACGACCCGACTGTGCTTTTTACCACGGCCGGCATGCACCCGCTTGTCCCCTTTCTGATGGGCGAAAAGCACCCTAACGGCACAAGGCTCACCAACTTCCAGAAGTGTATTCGCACCTGCGACATCGATGAAGTAGGCGACGACACCCACCTGACCTTCTTCGAGATGCTGGGTAACTGGAGCCTGGGTGACTACTTTAAGGAAGACGCCATCAAATACAGCTTTGAGTTTCTGACCAGTCAAAAATGGCTGGGAATTCCCAAAGAAAAACTTTCTTTCACAGTTTTTAAGGGAGATAAAGACGCACCGGCAGACATTCAGGCGGCTGATATCTGGAAATCGCTGGGAGTACCCGAACACCGCATTACCTACCTGCCCAAATCCGACAACTGGTGGGGTCCCGCCGGCCAGACCGGCCCCTGCGGACCGGACACCGAGATGTTCTACTGGGTGGGTAAAGGTAAACCGCCCAAAGACAGTAATCCGCTGACCGACAGCAAAAACTGGATCGAGATCTGGAATGATGTGTTCATGCAGTATAACAAAAAGGCTGACGGCAGCTTTGAACCGCTTAGGCAAAAAAACGTGGATACGGGTATGGGATTGGAGCGAAGTGCCGCCATGCTTCAGGGAAAGAAGACTGTTTACGAAACGGAACTGTTCTTACCTATCCTTGAAAAAATCGGTACCCTGGCCAAAAAGACTTACAACGAAAAAACGGTCTCTTACCGGATTATTTCCGACCACCTGCGCGCCGCCACCATGATGGCGGGCGACGGAGTCAAACCCAGCAACCTGGATCAGGGCTACGTGATGCGCCGTCTTATCCGCCGGGCCATCCGCCACGGAAAGCTGATCGGCATTGAAGAGAATTTCACCCATGTGATAGCCAAAAAAATCATTCATCTGATGACCGACGTGTACCCCGAACTGCGTCACGAAGCGGAAATTCTGGCCACACTCAGGGACGAAGAGGAAAAATTCCAAAAAACCATCAACCATGGCCTGAAAGAATTCGAAAAACTGCTGGAAGGATTTAAGAAGGCTTTTGAGAAAACGGGTAAAAAAATCACCGAAATTTCGGGCAAACAGGCCTTCCGCCTGTATGACACTTATGGCTTCCCCATCGAAATGACAGAAGAAATGGCTAAAGAAAACAAGCTGATCGTCGACAAAACTGCATTTGAGGAAGCGTTTAAGGAACATCAGGAAAAATCCCGCAACGCCACCGCCGGAACCTTTAAGGGTGGCCTGCAAGACCATTCCTGGGCCACCACCCGCCTGCACACGGCCACGCATTTACTGCACGCCGCCCTGATGAAAGTGCTTGGCGACCACGCCAAACAGCGCGGTTCCAATATCACCGTCGAACGTCTGCGCTTTGACTTTTCCCATCCTGACAAACTGACAGATGAACAGATCGCCGAAGTCGAAAAGTATGTAAATGACGCCATCGTCTCCGACCATCCGGTCACCATGAAAGTGGTGCCTCTGGAAGAAGCAAAATGCAGTGGCGCCATAGGATTATTCGAAGAAAAGTACGGCGACCAGGTAAAAGTCTACGATATGGGGCCATGGTCTAAGGAAACCTGCGGCGGTCCGCACGTGGAGCGCCTGGGCCAGCTTTCCGGATTCAAAATCATCAAACAGGAATCCATCGGCGCCGGCCTCAGGCGGATCAAAGCAGTTTTGATTGATTCCTGAGCCATTTTCTGGTATACTATTAGGAATAGTAATTTGAAAAAATGCTAAATCTTCTGATACCGCAGGCAATGGCCCAGGGAATCGCAGGGGCCGTCACCAGTGCCGCCACCACCGGGCGTGATGTTGCCGTCAGCGGCGCGGAAAGCGGCCTTCAGGGGTTATTCAGCTATGTGGCCAGCAACATTGACAATTGGATTGCGGGTATCATTATTATTGTTATCTCGTATATTGCGGCCAATTCGGCGGCCAGAACGGCCAAGAACGCCATTATAAAAAAACGTGATGATGTTCAGGAAAGCGCCCTGATTCTGGTTGAACGTATGACCAGAATTCTGATAATGACCATCGGTATCACCATAGCCCTGGCCATTAACGGGCTCAATTTCACGGCTGTGATCGGAGCGCTTTCGCTTGGTATCGGTTTTGCGTTGAAAGATATTATCGGCAACTTTATCTCCAGCATTATTCTGCTGAGTCAGGACCGCATTAAGATCGGTGATTTTATCAGTGTGAACGGCATTCTGGGAACCATTGTGAGCATTGACACCCGCGTCACCATTCTTCAGGCCATTGACGGCACGGAGGTGGTTATTCCGAACCAGATCATGCTGGGGCAAACCGTCATCAGCTACACCACCAATCCCTTCCGGCGTATCGATCTGGCGGTAGGCGTGGATTATAAAACCAACCTGCCCATGGTCACCAGCCTGATCAAAGCCATCATCGATAAAGACGCGGATATTGTGGTCAAGCCTGAGCCGCTTATTCTGGTGGATGAATTCGGCAGCAGTTCCATCAACATCATGATCCGCTTCTGGGTGGAATCTTCCGCCAACTGGCAGAAAATAAGGTCCAATCTGGCAAACCGAATTAAAAAGGCTTTCGACGAAGTAGGCGTGAACATTCCGTTCCCGATTCGCACGCTGAAACTCGATGAAGACGACCGCGCCTTCTTAAAGACCATGGATAGCATGAAGAAAGGCATCGTTCCGGAAAAAGCAAAAGTACCCAGTAATGAACAGATAGTAACGGCCGCAGGCAATACCGAAAAAGCGGTACAGATTCCTTACAGCGTTTTCGAAGAACATGATCGGGCAGGCCAGGTAGTTACCCCCGAACAAATGAAACCAGCCGCTGCCCACCCCAGCGTGGCCCATAAAATCAATCCGGCCCGCGACCACGATGAAAGCCCGCAAGCCGAAAAACCCGCTATTCCGCCCAGCGCGCCGGAAAAACCGCCAACAATTCCGCCTCCGACACATCTCTAACAGCCTGCTCAAAGCTAGGCGGCAACTCGGTAGACTTCTTCCAAAGTCGTGATACCTTTTAAAACTTTAAGGACGCCATCTTCCTGAAGGGTGAGCATTTTAAGGTGCTCAAAAATATAATTGTGAATCTCCGACATTGGTTTGCCTTCTAAAATCAGGTCACGAAGTGCCTGGTCAAAACGGAGAACCTCTGCAATGGCGATCTGACCCGCATAACCCGTTTGGCCGCATTTTTTACAGCCTTTGGGATGTTTAAGAGCCTGAGAGACGACAGGAGCCTCAATCCCCTTCTTAAGAATAGAAGCGGTAAGTAATCCAATCTGCTCTTTTTCGCTTTCGGACATCGGCTTTTCTTCAGCGCATTCACAAAGCCTGCGCACCAGACGCTGAGCGATGATAAGATCGATGGCCGGAGCCAGGATAAAACTTTTCACCCCCATATTCACCAGACGTGAAATGGATTCCAGAGCCGAGTTGGTGTGCAGAGTACTGATTACCAGGTGACCCGTCAGCGAGGCCTGAGCGGCCGTTTCAGCCGTTTCCAGGTCGCGGATCTCCCCAATCATGATAACGTCAGGATCCTGCCTTAAAATCGCGCGCAGACCGGTCGCAAAGTTATAATCCACATTGTGGTTTACCTGACTCTGCGTAATACCGTTTAGATCATATTCGATAGGATCCTCCAGCGTAATCACCTTTTTGGCCTTGGTATCAATAGACTGAAGCATGGAGTACATGGTGGTTGTCTTCCCGCTTCCCGTTGGCCCTGTGACAAGAATCATTCCATGCGGCAGTTTCAGCGCTTCCTCAACATTGTTAAGAGCCTGACCTTCGTAACCAAGCTTTTCAAAAGCTTCGAACGCTCTGGCGGTATCCAAAAGTCTCATCACGATTGTTTCGCCGTAATGGCTTGGCATAAGCGAAATACGTACATTGATTTTGCGCTGATTGACGACAAAGCCATATTGCCCGTCCTGGGGCGCATTCGTAATATTGAGTTTCAGATGGCTCAGGTACTTGATTTGCTTGATCAGCCCACCGTACACCTCCCTCGAAAGGTTAAAAACAGGTCTGAGCACACCGTCAATCCTAAAACGCACCAAAACATCTTTGTCCTGGGGCTGAAAGTGAATATCGGAAGCTCGCGCGCCGTAAGCTCCCACCTGAATATGCGTCAGAGCCTCATCAAAAGGAGAATGTTCGATCTTTTCTTTCAGACCTTCAAGGTGTTCAATTTCCTCCGCGGCCGTAAACGTCTTTCCTTCCAGAACAGTTTCAGAAAGTTTTCCGTGCTTCTCTTTTTCCTCCGCGAAATATATCTGTTGCGCATTCTGCAGGGATTCGGTGGAACAGACAATAACAGTCACATCAAAGCCCTTGATCTTTAGCTCGGTAACAAGCGCCTTGGTAGCCGGAAGATCCGGATTCAGGACCGCCAGCCGCACCTTTTTGCCGGATTTGAAAAAAGCCGCCGCCTTGGCCTTAACAGACTTTTCCTGGGGAATAAAATTCTTTAAATCGGAATTCACCGAAAAATGAAGAAGATTAACGTACGGATAGCCCATACGCTTAGCCTTATCCCGGATATCCTGTTCTTTTGCCTCCTGCTTCATTCCGGCAATCTGCTGCTGCGCCTTTGATGTGAAATCGCTTGTCCCGTCAGGCATGAAGATACAATTTATCTTTATATTATACCAAAAAACCCCCTACCAATCAAGGTCAGGGGGTTTACCGAATATTCTAGAATAAGTTAGACCACCTGGTGCGTTAAGATATGAATGACAAAATTTACATCTTAACCCAGATGGCCCATGAAACATCTTACTTACAATGACCGTAGGATCATAGAGAAATTACTTACAAAAGGCACAGG
>JAZDNJ010000032.1:0-5920 GCA_043800105.1 Patescibacteria group bacterium | reverse complement strand
TGGTGATCGCACTGGCCGGTTGGGCCAGGAAAATGAGTTACACGACAGCCATTATCACTTTCCTTGCCTACGCCGCGCTCACGGGCCTGACCTTTTCCACTATTTTCCTCGTTTACACTGCGGCCTCCATCTTTAAGGTCTTTCTGGTCACTACGCTTATGTACGGCGCCACCAGTTTGTATGGCTATACTACCACCCGCGATCTTTCCGGCTTCGGCAGTTTTCTGTTTATGTCGCTGATCGGCATTATCATCGGCTCGCTGCTGAACTTCTGGCTGCACAGCCCATTGGTGGAATGGATGGTGACATACGGCGGTATTGTCGTGTTTGCCGGCCTGGCCGCTTATGACCACCAAAAGCTAAAATACTACGCCATGTCGGGCGGCCCGGAAAGTCTGGCTATCACGGGCGCTCTGACGCTCTACCTCGATTTCATCAATCTCTTCCTCATGCTCCTTCGGGTGATGGGGGACAGGCGATAATTAAGAGTTAAAAATTAAGAGTTATTAATTACAGATTGGAGAAAAGCATCATTCTGTTCGTTCCTCTGTTGCTGATGGCCTGCACGCCGAACGAAAGCCGGTTCAAGTCCGATGTGCCTGTTTCACGGCCGTCTATTGAGGAACGGCTGGCGGAGGGGGGAACTGATCAGGAAACGGAAACGGTTTCGGAATCCGTCGCCCCACTGCCTGATTCCATCAATCTGGATGTTCCGTTTTTTCCCCAGGCGCCCGATGCCGACTGGAGCCTGCCCTGGCAGGAAGCCTGCGAGGAGGCCAGTTTAACGCTGGCTTACCATTATTTTTCGGAAGAACCGCTGACAAAGGAACAGTTCAAAAACGACATCTTCGGACTGATAGAATGGCAGAAGGAGCATTTTGGAGACTACCTGCACACCACGGTGGCCCAGACGGCCGAGATGCTGGAGGGTTATTTTGGTTTTACGGATTACAGAATAATAGAAAATCCGACCGTCGAAGATCTGAAAACGGAACTGGCCGCGGGCCATATCATCGTGGCCCCCTTTGCCGGCCGCCTGCTGGGCAATCCGTTTTATTCTGGTGAAGGACCTTACTACCACATGATGGTCATAAAAGGATACGATGGAAAAAACTTCATTACCAGCGACGTCGGCACCAGACGCGGACTGAATTTCATCTATCCTTATCAGACATTTTTAAATGCTCTGCACGATTATCATGAGACCGCTATCCAGTCGGCACCTAAGAAAGTGATTGTTCTGGAATAGCTGTCACCCATTCTTAATCACTTAATCCAAACATTATGAAATGCAAAATCATTATCGCATTAGTATTCACCAGCTTGTTTCTTGTTGGTTGTTCTACGTCTCAGAAGCTTTCATTCACGGAACAAATAAATCTGTCACTTCGTAACAACTTTACTGCTGAAGAAATCGACAATCCAAATCTGACACTGCCCTCAGATATAAACGCCGGCCAAATTGAAAAATATTTCAAAATAGACAATATTCTATTTGCCCTTGTTCTTCGTAATTCAATGAATGTTGTTCTATCATTGCCAATCGATTTTACCCCCACGTTTTCTGGGGTTCTGGTTGCGAAGCAGGGAAATACCAAATGGATTAAGTTATTGGAAATCAAGGATACAGGAGCAACAAATAAGAATAATCCTTACTATCTCGTGGTAGATAATCAAAAATTGCTATTAACCATTGTCGATCAAAATGGCGCAGGCTCTGGAGAAGGAATAATGAAAGTTTTTGCTCTATCCGAAACAGATAAATGGAAATTAGAGAGTTGTTACTATTTTGGTGGAAACTATGATGATCCATCAACCGACGGTGACTATTTCTCTTTTTCAGCAAAATTTTCAGAACAGACATTGCAACCGATTGAAACATGTAATAATGTCCAACTCTTATTTTACGAATAAAAAATGAGTGGCATTTCGACTAACGTTGATTTCGGGGTGGCGGGCGAGGGCTTTTTGAATCCGTTCGGTATCGATTGAATCGTCAGAGGAAAGCTGGTCGATTAAGGAAGGAAAATCTGTACTCTCTTCCGGCTCGGAATGGCCCAGACCAAGCAGGCGGGAAATCCTGCCTCGTAAAGAAATTATATAATAATATTTTTATCCCTGCCGCCCCCGCGCATCTCTTTAGGAACCGTCAGATACCCCTTTTTGAGAGAGGAAGTATTAGGCTTCTTTTCGGTGGTAATATCCTGCCTCTCGGATACAGGTTTATAGTGGATGTACTTGTGTTTGTCAATTTCCCGATCGGATTTGCCCCCAAACAGCGTCTTTTTGGGGATATAAAAGCCCAGATTTTGGGCTATAAACAAAGCAATATCGTCTCCGATAATATTGCCCCCAACAGCCAGATGTCTGCGGTCCGGAAAAACGGATAGTGCAGTGCACCCTGAGCAAATCAGATTACCTTTTACAGTGGCCCCTCGGCCGATCATCTGGAGTTCACGGCAATTGACCAGCTCCAAATCGCCATTCACGGTCAGTAATGGTTCGATGTCTTCCACATGAGCGTTGGTGAGTATGAGTGATCCATTAACAGTTAATGCTTTCGGAATGGTGGTGATCCGCTGGTTCGTCAAATCCAGATCACTGTCCACATACAGGTGTTCAGGCAGTTGGGCTTCGCCGGGAAGGTCAGATAAATCAAGGGCTTTTACATGAATTGATCCGCCCGAATCTATTTTGAAGCCTTGTTTATTGACCCATGTAATAGCCTTTTCCAGGTCGGGAATACGTGTCCCTGGATGAAGTTTGAATTGCCTCGTCCCCGTTTTATCTGGCTTTTCTTCCGAATGCCCGCCAATGCCGGTGATCATCAGGAATTTTTCATAAGTACCCCTATCAACCCCAAGACCTGCGGCCGCTTCATCAACCTTCTCATTAATTTCGCGATTAATATCCTTTTTGGGGGCAATAGAGGGTGATACTGCCTCATCTTCAACTTCGATTGGTTTGCTGAAAAAGCCTGACACTTTGCGACGCGTCTCAGAGACCTCTTCCTTTTTTGCCTCCTGCACTTTTCGCCACTTTGCCGGTAGATTGGCGTATTGCATGATTTGATTCATGCCCGCCAAATCATCAGGACCGAATCTACCCTCTTTCATTCTTGTCTGGATCTGGGCATAATCATCCGCCATTTCACCAAACAGCTAAACCTTTTCACCTCTTTCGTTGGTGATAAAAGTCTCATCGGGC
This sequence comes from Patescibacteria group bacterium, assembly GCA_043800105.1. GTDB lineage: Bacteria > Patescibacteriota > Gracilibacteria > UM-FILTER-43-11 > UM-FILTER-43-11 > JAFGTE01. The sequence continues at coordinate 2,713 of JAZDNJ010000032.1, read as the reverse complement.
ATGAACTCCGTTTTTTCAAGTGCTTGTGCCACAAAAACATAATTACGAATCTTATAATTATACCAAAAAAATACCTGTAAGGCAATGAGGAACGACGAACAATGCGCTTAAGCTACTTGTTCCCGCTTTTTCATAAAAATCGGAAACACTGTCGCCAGTACCGCGATATGCAGGGACATGCCGGCGGCAAAACTGGCCGGGATCGCGTAGACGCCGATGGTTTTTGAAAGATACGTAGCCATCAGAATGATCAGAAGAATGGTAAAAGCGTGCATCAGCGAAGGGATCAGCGTGTTCAGAAGTGAATAGTAGGCTCTATGATACATATGCAACAGACTTTCCAGCGGAACCGAAATACAGTAAACCGCCAGTACGCCGGATAATAATTTGATATCCGAGGCGCCGAACTCCCCGCCGCCCAGAAGCAGGCTGATCATCGGCTTGCTGATGGCCGCCAACCCGATGGCCGCCAGCACCGTGTAAAAAATACAACGAATCAGCTCGCGCTTAAAATCCGCTTTGAATTTTTTATAATTCCCCTTACCCGCGTCATGCGACAAAGTCGGGTATACGGCCATGGCGATGGCAATTCCCAGCAGGCTCACCGGCAGACTCTGAAAGTTACGCGCGTAGTTGTAGGCCGCCACACTGCCTTCCGGCAGGGCTGAAGCGATACTGGTGAAACTGACCAGCATAAAACTCCACATGCCATACTGAAGCATTTTCGGGAGCATCAGTTTGATCGTTTCTTTGATTTCGGGTGTGAAACGGAAGTCCGGGCGGGTTTTAAAGTGATATTTCTTTTTCCAGAACAGGGGTAAAAGGCGCACGATCAAATGAAGCAGGGCTCCGAATAACGTTCCCAGCACCATGCCCGGTATGCCGAAAATAGGATAAAGGAAAATAGTCCCAAGAATAATGCCGATGTTATACAGGGCGGGCGAAAGCCCCCACCAGAAAAATTCCCGCACGCTGATCAGCACGCGCCCGTAAGTCATACTTATAGCAAACAGGATCGGTGAAAACAGCATAATGCGTGTCAGTTTGATGTACTGCACAAGATCTTCCCCATCAAAACCCGGCACCAGCCAGTGGGCGATTTGCGGAAGAATCAGCGCGCAGATGACTCCGATACCCGCAATCAGAAGTACACCCAGCGTCAGCACCTGGTCGGCATACTGGTAGCCGAGCTGTTTGTCTTTGTCGTATTGGCGGGTAAAAATCGGCACAAAAGCCGCCGACAGCGCTGTGCCGATAAAAAGCGACTGCAGTAAGTCGGGTAAAACAAAGGAAGCATTATAAATATCGAGCGCACGCGAAAGGCCGAAAGTATGCGCGAAAATCCTGTCCCGCACCAGCCCGAAAAAATAACTGAATCCGCTCGTCAGCGTAATGCTCCACGAAGAATGCAGAAGCAACGTCCGCCAGTCCGTTCTTTCTTTGAGGGCGCGAAGAAATTTGATCACAGCATTCAAATTAGCGTGATCATTGTAGCACGCGTGCCTAAATCTGATTCAGACTGCCTATTTTGGCCACTTGTGAATCAGCATCGCCAGCTGATTTATAGATCCCATAATATCATTTAGAATAGCATGGGCTTCTTCGGATTTTTGCGCAAGGTAGTAATAAGATTCAACGGTTTCAAAAATCCGCTGAAGGTCAATGGGTCTCTTGGTATGTCCGACTGTTTGTATTTCCTCAAGAATATCCCTGAGTAATCGATGAATACCTCTGAGGGCTTTCAGTTTTTCTTCTTCGGGGGCGGGAACAGGAGCCATTACGGTATAATATAAGCCCCGCGTATCTTCGATAAGGTCAGTGGCATGCGGATGACGCAATTGCCCTTCAAAAAACATTCGCTCCATAACGTCCGGATCATCTATCCCCTCAAGCAGGTCGTCCTGAGCTATATTGGCCGCCTCATGCCCCTGTTTTGCACGGATGTTTTTAAGAGTATCATAATGCTCATCAAGGCATTGCTGAAGTCTAAGCCATGTATCAGTATCCGGCCCGTGATGTTTTTCCATAGGTGGTAACTCGAACTTGTTGGAGGACATAAAAAAACACGCTAAATAATGGTTTGTATATTAAACTACTTCCAACAAAAGTCAAGCCTCCAGATCGGGAATAACAAGAACAGGCAGGTCAATCAAATCAAACATGGTGCGTATTATTTCTTCGATTTCCCCGATATCGACGCAGTCAGGATTATAAGCGCCGTAAATGCTGCTTTTTCCATGCAGCCGGACTTCCACATAATCCTCGATCAGTTCCACTTCCATTTTTCCTCCCCCTTCCACTTCCTTTTTAACGGCAGGGGAGTCGGCCTTTTTAACCCCCATCTCTTCCAGAACTTCATTATGAAAAAACTGTGAACCGTCATATTCCTTTTCAGGAAAAAGTTTGGCAAAGAACTTGCCGTCATGGGTCATCACAAATTTTCCTTTGTAGAGTTTATTTTTACTCAGGTCGGCCGGTTCATCGGTCCAGATTTTTATTTGAGGAAGCTTTTTTAGTTCCATAAATTTTATTATTTGTTCCATTGTATCATGAGAAAGGAAAAAACTTTCCGCGGCTCTTGAATAACTTTGGGCAAATTAAAGCATGTGGTTTAAGCTTGTCTTAGCTTAAAACTAACCAAAACCACATGCAAAAAAATCATCTCAGAAAAATGTTCAGATTGGAAGGGTATATTCTGGATAAAATTGAATAT
>JAZDNJ010000024.1:0-2723 GCA_043800105.1 Patescibacteria group bacterium | reverse complement strand
CGGTTTTTGACGCCGCGCTTTTCAGCGCTCTTTTTACCCTCATTTTTAGTGGAGTACCATTCCTGAGTGTCCTTTGGGTCAAAGGATCGTCCTGGATCCTTGGGGTGGGGAGCTACCCGCCAGGCACGCTCGGCGCCAAACCCCAATTCAACGATCCTCTTATAAACATCTGTAAAGCTTCCCCGCATGGCTTCGTCAATACCAATGACAGAAGAAGCGGGCCAATACCTTTTAATCGTTTCACTGGACTCCGTGAGCTCCTGATTGTAAACAGCCAAACCTTCTTCAGTCGTCAGATAATCAGCCAGACCGCGCTGGAAAAGTTTATAGGGCTGAAGCGCTCCGTTCATGGCGGTAAACGCATGGGTTTCGATTTCGTGAGCAATCGTTCCCTTAAGACGAACCGCGGTAAACGTGGCATTCTCACGAATCAGAATAGTATTTTCCTTGCCCGCGATGGCATCGGATACCAAAGCTTCCTTCAGCTTCACCCGCCAGCCCTTCAGACCGTAATCCTGAATGGCCTTTTCAAAAAATTTCTTCGCTTCTTTCGCCGTGAATATTTTTCCGCCGTCTTTAAATTCCTTCGGCATCGAATGTATTTCGCTTAACGCCTCCCGCACCCAGTGCGCGTCGGGCCCGCCATAAAGTTTTATTGATTTTTCAGTGAATTCCGGAGTGTCACGGCTTTCGAGTAAATGGATTTTGCGGGTAATCTCGTCGGCTTTTTTGGACCACAGAATTCCGATGGGCGAATCGGGGAATTCGAGCCGTTTCAGACGTGAATAAAAATTATTGGGGTCAAACGAAAGCTCCCTGTACGTAAATTGTGGATTGTAACCGGGATCCAGTAAAAATTTAGTATTCTCCTCAATCAGATTCGCCGGCTTTAAATGGGAAAGCAACCTGATCTGACTGTCAATGTCAGCAAGTTCGAAATCGATTTTATGAAGTTCCTTCTCAGTAAACACACGGGCGATATGCGGTGCTTCTTTTTTCCGCTCTTCCGTGGCGGAAAGCACATTCTTACTAGGGTCAATCAGGAAGTTGCGCAAATCACGCTGTCCGATAAGCATATCGTAGGGCTTGTCGGCAAGATCTCTGGTGTCGACTACCGTCATCACCTTTTGATCCATCAGACTGAATTTGCATTTGCCCGTCTGATCCAGGCCGATCGCGTCCGCGATTTTTCTGTCCAGCACGGACTTTTCGATTTCGGGTTCGGCCTGAGCTATGATTTTTGCTGTCCCCTTTTTACCGATCACTTCGGCCCGCTCCATGGTGCCGATGATAGTTTTTCCGGCACCCTTTTCGGATTTGGCTTCGATTTTGATGCCGAAAATATCCTGCGCGATGCGCACGCCCTTCTCTGGAGAATTGACTTTAATACCCTCAACCCGTTCCAGCCTTCTGCGAAGCGGCGCCATATTGGCGACCTGCACCTGTAATCCGGCCCTGGCATTGATTTCCAGAAGCACCGGCCCCATATTGCGGTCCAGAACCATATCCACCGCCGCGAAACCCAGGTTGGTAATGTGCTGAACCCGCGAAGCGATCAGCAGAAAATCCTCCCATTGCGGAATTTTCATTCCTTTGGGATCACCAAAACCGGGAATGCTGTCGATGACTTTGTCATATTGAGTGGCAAAGGTAAGTTCCCCTTTCGCGATATCGATGCCCACCCCGATTCCTCCCATATGAATGTTGGCCTTTCCCCCGGAACTTTCAGTGGGAAGCCTTAGCATGGCCATCACAGGAATCAGGTTATGCACAACAATCCGAATGTCTGGAAGGCCTTTGTAAGCCATTTTTTGCAGAAAATCAGGCGCTTCCAGAAGCTGTTCAAAAAGAGCCGCATCGGACATGTCCGCGATCGAGTAACGTCCGTCCACAATATCGCTGATATGATTTTCCATTTCTTCAATCGAAACAATTTCGCCGTTTTCACGCACAAAATTGCGTCCTTTTCTGCCTTTGACAATCAGGATGCCTTCCCCGCCGTACCCGGCATTGGGCTTGACGACAAAACTGTTGGGGAGGGAATTGAAATCAAAAGACGACAGCTCCTTCTTGCGGGAAATGACATTGTATAACTTGGCCACGGGAATACCGCGTGCCGAAAGATAGTTCTTTGTCTTGATCTTACTGTCCGCCATCATAATCGCCTTCCTTGGATTATAAGGCTTGATGTACAGCAGATTCCTGGCGTTGATTCCGAGCAGGCCCGGATTATGGAAAAACCACATAATTCAATTTTTTTAAGTTCGAAACCCGAAACTTCAAACTTGAGATTTTCGGGTTTCAGGTTTTTATTCTTCGGGTTTACTCTTCGGCATGTTTCATGACTTCCCTGAACCGCACGTACTCCATCAGCCGGAGACCTGTCCAGCGGCCGAGCATATAGTTAAAAATAATCAGAAGTAAAATGATTTCCGGATGTCCGAGAATCAGATTCTGGAGATAATGCCATTCCACCACCCAGTAACAGATTAGCGATACCACTGTTGTTTCAAGCATAAGCAAGATCGCCGCATAAAAACCGCGGCCGCCTAGCGCGCTGACAAACTTTTCGGCCAGCGTGGTCATGATCAGCATAGGAAAAACAGCGATCGTGGCGATGGATGTGATTCCCAGATACGTTCCCAATGCCAGGGTCCGCAGAATAATCAGAGTGGACAAAGTACGCACGATGGCGCTACGCGGAAGAGGGGGCAGATTAAACC
>JAZDNJ010000015.1:0-4732 GCA_043800105.1 Patescibacteria group bacterium | reverse complement strand
AAAGACCTGAAAAAATATGAGCTTTTAAACGCTGTTTCAGAAGGCAGCGGGCATGAGTCCAGACTTATGGTAATTACGATTCCGGTAGCCGGCAGTAAAAAGTCGGCTGTCGTTGTTGGCAAAGGGCTTTGCTATGATTCCGGCGGCGTTCAGGGGAAGGGGTCTTATATGAAATCCATGAAGGAAGATATGTCCGGAAGCGCCAGTGTTCTGGGTACCATTTTAAACATCAAAAAGAACGGACTGAAGCTGAAACAGACGACTCATTTTTTGTTGCCGCTGGCCGAAAATATGATGGGCAGTAACGCCATGCGAGCCGACGATGTTTGGACAGCCGGAGACGGCCAGACTGTCGAGGTGATCCATACCGACGCGGAAGGACGGCTGGTGATGAGCGACGCTATTTGCTACGCCAAAAACAATTTTAAAGATATCGATCGGATTTATACTATCGCCACTCTGACCGGCAGTTGTATCGTGTCTTTAGGCGAAGTGTACACTGGTCTGATATGTAATGATGAAAAACTGCAGGAAGAAGCGGTAAAGGCAGGCAAAGAAAGCGGTGAATTTGTCTTTCCCGGCCCCTGGGATGAGGAATATGACGACAACAATTCACCCATCGCGGACGTGGCGAACCTGGGTGAAAAGGAACGGGATGCCGGCTGGATAAAAGCTGGTTTTTACCTGGCCCGCTTTGTGCCCAAAGACAAAAAAACCGGAAAGCATACCGCTAAGTTCTGCCATTTTGACATTGCCGGCTCTATTGACATGAAAGGCGCCGGCGCTGCTCATCGTCGCAAGGGCTTTAATTCCGGGGTGGGCGTGGCCTGTCTGTCTTTGCTTCTCACTCAGTTATGAGGATAAAATGGTGCAGGGGTGTACTTTATTACCTCAGTAAAGGTTAGCTTTTTTGGGTTATGGCGGATTGCCTGATTTTATGGTTTAAAAGCTTGATTTCCAGGTTATTTTTTGGTATAATATTAAGATAATTTTTGAAAAAACCAAAATACATGGCAATCGGTAAAAAAAACAAAGGCGGTCGGTACTATGACAAGGGAAATGAAGGGGGAATGACCGGAGGGGACATGTTTGATATGTCTGATTTGGAGGAAGTCCCCGGTCCTGAGGAAGGAGCTGAAAAGCCCGAGGACGTTGTTACAAAAACGCGGGCTGATATCGCTGAAGATCTGGCCGGGCGGGCTGAGAGCGACGAGAATATCACACAACTTTCCGCAGCCGTGCGAGAAGATGAGCTTCTGAATATTGTTTTTTTCTCCAATAATCCTGTTAAGAAGCTCAAAAAAAGGGGTTACGAAATACAAAACAAAGAAACGCTCAAAAAAATTGTTGATGACATTCTGGCGACTTCTGACGAGCATGAAGATTCTAAGAATAAAGGTTACACACCGGCAAAAAGCCTTACTGTGGCCGCTCTGGATCTGCATGGTTTTAAGCCTGAAGATCTTCGGGATTTTTCCGATATTCTTCAGGAACGTCTAAAAGAACACACTGAAAAGGTGAAAAAACCTGCTCCTGCGCCTACTCCTACTCCGGCTCCCGTACCTGCTCCCGTACCTGCTCCCGTACCTGCTCCTGCTCCCGTACCTGCTCCTGCTCCCGTACCAAAGACTTCCGCTGAAGCAATTGGTACCGCCGAGGCTTTCCGAAACAAATTAGGTAGGCAATTGCGCGGTCATCCTGAACTTGAGAAGCTGAAAGTCATTTTTGATGGAATTCTTGAAATCCTAAAGGTCGATCCCAATAGCTACCCAGACGATGCGGATGATTTGAAAGACATAAAGGAGTACGTTGAGGGCAAAGTTCTTCCGGAACTTGAAAACTTAAATTCCCTCAAATATGCGGCAAGAAAGGGAGCAGCCAAAGAATTTGGCGATAAGATTGCGGGGGACGCGGTGCTAGCTGAAGCGATTGAAGATTTTTACGAAATTACCGGCACGAAAGCACCAACTGTGACAGAAGAACCGGTAGCTACTCCTGCGGCTACAGCACCTGTAGCAACGACTGAGCCTGAAAAGTCTGCGGAACCTTCGGCAACTCCGGAAAGAAGCCCGATGCCCCAAGCTTTGGCTGATTTAATTGATGAAGTTGCGGGGGGAAATAATAAGAAAAAAGAAAGACTGTTGTTTCTTTGGGAGGTATTTCAGGGCAAAGCGGAGCTGAGTGACCCAAAGAATACCAGGCTGGCCGAAAGAACTATGGAAATGGCACGGTTTTTTGCCGAAGAGGGTGACCTGGTCAAAGCTAAAGACACTCTTAAAGATGCTCTAAAGATTGGTGAAGGAACGAGTGGAACTTCCGGCGCTACGAGCGGGCCGACAGCAGCGCCAAGCTCAGGACCAAGTGCCACACTTGCAGCGGAAAGAGAGAAAACTGGAAACATTGACGAATTTTTGAGTAAAAGGGGGTACGGCGCCGACAGCCGTGAACCAGCTGTAGTAGCCATAAGATCCCTTCTGAACGAAAAAATACAGACTCAGGCGGATCTTGATAACCTTGAGGCCTTTTTGAAAACGGCCACCTTGATTGAGCGAAAAACACAGAAAAAAACCAGGGAAACACAATATCAGCGAACGCCTGAACAATTATTGGGGATGATTAATCTGCACTTTGCCAAACAGGGCTTGCCGGACGGTGAAACGCCCGATTACGCGATGGTTTTGGCTGATTCGCAGATGCAGCTTATGGCAGCCAGGGACAGAGAGCTGGATAATCTGAAGTGGTACCGATACGTAAATCCCGTTGCCTGGCTCAAACCACGACTCATTTCCACCCTTAAAGCTGTAATCAAAGAGGATGCGGCTTTAAAGAAAATCACCCCCGAGCAAATCGGAAAACTCGAGAGTACAGCTGATGATGAAGGAGGTGTGAATAAATGGATTCGTGATCTTGAGGGATCTGAGAAGGACAAAATGGAAACTATTGTCCCTGCCCTGATCGGTCACCTTCAATACGCAGTCAGCTCACAGCTGCTCAAATCCAGTTCACGCGCGGATGGTCAAAGCCTTCTCAGACATCTGAGACAGGCCGTTCATCGATATTCAATGAGCAAGGCTGAAACGGCTTCCGGAGGCAGCATAGATAAGATGAATGCCTACTTTGCCAACCTGAACGAAATAAATAAAAAAGCCGGTGAAGTGGAAGTGAAGACATTAAAGAATTTTAAGCGTTGGACCGTATTCAAAAACATCTTAAAGCCTGTAGGGGCAGTGGGTGCATTAGCTGGTGGGGCCGCTTTGGTGGCCGCAGGTCCGCTTGCTTTGGGAGGCGCGGCTATTGCCGGCTTAACCAGTGCCGCGACAGCTGAAAGTTTCAGAGTCAAGGATCCTGAGGCTCAAAAACGCCTTCGAAGAACGGCTGTCCGGACTTTAGCCGCCGGCAGTTTGGGTCTGGCCGCCATAGGAACAATGCCTTTGCTTACTATACCGGCATTGGCGACCGGCTTGTTTGCGCCGGAAATCTGGAAAAATAAGGGTAAAATTGCCGCAGCTACCGCCGCGGGAGGGTTTGCCGCCGCAAAATTCGGCGGTAAATGGGGGTGGAGAGGTACAAAAGCTGTAGCCCCTGTTGCCGGTCGTCTTGGACTTTGGGGGGTTCCACGTGCGATCTCAGGCTTTTTTCTACTACCATTTATCAGCGAAAGATTCCGCAATTGGTTCTTTACTTTACCCAAACTAAGCTCCAAACCTAAACTAAGCTCCAAAAATGACTAAAACAGAGACAGAAAACTTCGACATGAATGCCTACCTCGATGAACTCATCGAGGAAATGGGCATGCAGGATGAAGACAGGCTAAAGCTTGCAGGGCTTAAACAGGCCATGATTGAGGCGTTAACCCGACAGATCTTTCAGGCGGCGGCCGAAAATATTGAGCCCGAGGTGATCGACATGGTAATGGAAGAACTGAAAGACGAGGAAGATCCCGGATTTATTATTCAGGAGCTTTTGCAGACCAGCCCGGGGGCCCAGGTGGCCATGCTGGAGGCTCTGGATGAATTTAAAAAGACCACTTTAGAAGCTTTTAATAAACTGAAAATCTAATGTTCAAAGATCTGAAAAAACACCTGGAATCTGAAATTTTCGCGGAGAAACGGCTTATTTTTGATGATACTGAAAAACCCCACCCCACCGATGAACAACTTGCGGCTCAGGCTGATAAACTGCTGGCAGAGTTAAGCGCGGCTGTGGAAGCGGGTAAAAAGGGCGGGGATAAAAAGAAACCAAAAAAAAGCAGGCATGAAACAAGCCCTACCCCCGTTCACACCCGCCGGGAAGATACCCGCGAACCCTACCGTCCGCCGGAACATTATGCCAAGTCTGTCGAAATTGCCGAAACAACCGTTAAGCTCAAAGACAAAATGAGCCCGCCCGAGGTACAGCTGATGCAGGATGTCCACGGGAACCTGCATGAGCAGTATATGAATCCCGGTTTTATGCACTACCTGACCCAAAAAGGGCTGGCGGATAAGGTTTATCCGGTTCTGGACCGGGTGATAAAGGCCCCCGCGGATTTTGAATACCGGCAACTGGGCAATAACACGTTGGAAATCGTCAAACGCGAACCTGAAACGGATGCCAATAAAGATATTCATAAAGATTTTGTCATTGTTTTAAAAACCGCGCAGGGCAGTATAGCCCGTGTGAATGACGGGGCAAATGACGTTAATCTGGAAACCACCGGAGGCATCGACTGGATGACCAATGAAGCATACAA
>JAZDNJ010000110.1:0-14110 GCA_043800105.1 Patescibacteria group bacterium | reverse complement strand
AGGTGCCGGAGGTGGTGAAGGGGCAGAGAATGACGAAGGAGGAGATGTATAAAATTTGTGTTCATAAGGTAGAACAAAAAAATTGCCCATGAGCAAAAATTGGATACTATTTTCAAAATAAAAAAATTTTTGGTCAACTATAAATGATGGCTTAAAAAAGCCATTTTTTTTATTTAGCCTCAAAAATCACTTTTATTCACTTGCAAATGAAAACATAGCTATGTATAAATTATGTGCTCGAAGAAGCGGCACAGAAACACAGAACAATAAAAAAACGAAAAATCTGTTTATTCCAAAAATATTTCGTTCTTTTTTTATCCCCCAATTATGCTCAAGCAACTTTTCAGTTCCAACGCGCGGGTAAAACTGCTCAGAACCTTTCTCCTGAATCCCGACGAGGAATTTTTTATCCGCGAACTCACCCGCAAGCTCAGTGAGCAGATTAACTCCGTCAGACGCGAGCTGGATAATTTAAAAAAGATAGGGCTTCTGAAAAGCCGCGTTCGCAACCGAAAAAAATATTATTACATCAACAAAAGCTTTCTGATATTTGGCGAGCTTCGTGATATGTTTGTGAAGGCAAGCAGTAACGATGAACAGATGGGCCGTGCTATTTCGAAGATGGGCGAGGTCGATTTTTTATTGCTTACCGGAAAATTTGTGGGAAAAGTTTCATCGATTGACCTTTTACTGATCGGAGAAGTTGATAAAATGAAGCTACAGAAATACCTGGATGAAACACTGAAAGGCAAAAAGGATATCAAGTTCACCATTATTTCCAAAAAAGACTTCCTTTACCGCATGGAATGCAATGACAAATTTGTGAAAGAAATCTTGTCCGGCGAAGGGAATATTATCCTGATCAACAAACTGAAAAAAGAGTTGGAAAGGATGGTAAAGTAAAAAGCGCTTGCAAAAACCAGCGAAGGAATTTAAAATACACAAGCTTTTTTAAATTTGAATCAAATGCATCCGACCATCGAAGTTATCCAGAGGGGTAACCTGAAAAGAATTCCCGAAGTGAAGACCGGTTATACGGTTGAAGTCAGCCAGAAGGTAACTGAAGGCAGTAAAGAACGCATCCAGAAGTTCCAGGGTCTGGTCATCAAAGTCAGTCATGGTGCCGGTGTCGAAAAAACTTTCACAGTCCGCAAGATTGTGGAAGGTATTGGAGTTGAAAAGGTTTTTCCTTTTCATTCTCCTAACATCACCAAAATACATGTTGTAAAAAAGGCTCAGGTCCGAAGGCAAAAGTTATATTACATGCGTGAACGTTTCGGCAAATCCGCCCGTCTTTCCGAAAAACATGTAACCGATGAAGAAAGAGCGGCCGAGGAGGCTAAAATGGAAGAATTTTACGCGGAGGCCATAAAGGCTGAGGAAAAACGTCTGGCCGAGGAGGCAAAGAAAAAACAGGGTACCGGGGAAGCGTCCGAACTTCCCGAAACTGAGACTGCCGAAGCCGAAACTGAAACTCCTTTGAAAGAAGAAGTTGTGGCTATTCCTGAAGAAGTCATCAAAGAAGTGGCTGAAGAAAAGAAGGAAGAAGGGAAGGTGGAAGAAGAGAAAAAAGAAGAATAACGCCTGAGTATCTAACACCACTGGATGAAAATAGCGGTAATAGGCAACTATGGGGCGACCAACATTGGAGATGACGCCATTTTAACGGCAATTCTGGGGGAATTGACAGGGCAGACTGTAGTTGTTTTTTCCGCGCACCCAGAAATGACCAAAACACTTTTTGGAACCAGAACCGCGCCTCTTTTTCCGTTGGGTTTCAGATCGCTTTACAAAAATGGCTTCAGGCGTTCTTTTAGTGCCCTCAAAAAATGTGATGCCGTTATACTGGGGGGCGGGGGGCTTTTTCAGGACAATTACCCCTACGCCTGTTTTTTGTGGGCGTGGCAGATTTTCTGGATCCGAATGCTCAGAAAACCGTTGTTTATTTATGCCACTGGCGTTGGCCCCCTGCATACCCGAATCGGCCGCCATCTGACTCGCTGGGCTTACAGTCAGGCGGATATGATCACGGTGCGGGATCAGTATTCGGCGGATTTATTACAAAAAATAGGTGTAAATAAAGATGTCTATGTGACAGCCGATCCGGTTTTTATGTTTAAAAAGCCGGAAGCGGGGCAGAAACGCACCAATAATACATACATCATTTCGCTTCGGCCCTGGCTCAGATACAGCAACAAAATCATCGATATTTTCACTGCTTTCCTGCAAGAGATCAAAGAGACAAAAGGAGCCGAATTTATTTTTGTTTCGATGCAGCAGATCAAAGAACACGATCTTGAGATGATCGAACCACTAGTCAGTAAGCTGGGGGGAGAGCTTTATCTGCCAAACCACTTTTCCGATCTTCTGCAGATCATGGAAACCGCGGAATTCGCCATCGGTATGCGTTTTCACTTTATGATCGCGGCCATCATTACCCGGACACCTATGCTTCCTGTCAGTTATGCGCCTAAAACGGAAGAGCTGTTTGAAGATTCCGAACTTCGCGGTTACGTTTCCCATGCCGCTGACTTAAGTGCTGAGAAATTAAGGACTGACCTGAAAAAGCTTTCTGTTGGTTATAACAACGCTATTGTATATGAGCACACTTTGCTGAAGCGTTACCGTGAACGCGCGGAAGAAGGGGTAAAACTTCTTCATAACTTCTTAAAAAGGTTTGACCATAAGAAAGAGGAGTGATAAACTTCCGTGGCCAAACTCAGCTGCCGAAATTTATAATTCACAATTCATAATCCATAATTATAAAAGTTATGTTTGCTATCGTAGAGATCGCCGGAAAACAGTTCAAAGTAAAACAGGGTGATAAACTCGAAGTGCCAAGGCTGAAGAATAATAAGGAGGGAGATAAGGTCAGGATTGACGATGTTCTTCTGCGTTCTGATGATAAGAAAGCGGATATCGGCACACCTAAAGTTGCAGGCGCTCAGGTGGAACTTCTGGTTAAAGAACACGGCAAGGCGGCCAAAATCCGCGTCTTCAAAAAGAAGGCAAAAAAAAGGTACGAACGGACTCAGGGGCACAGGCAACCTTACAGCTTGGTTGAAGTAATCGCGGTTAAGTAAGTTTCTTTAAAACCTCTTTCAGATCTTCCGGGAGCTTCGCTTTTAAGGTGAGCTCTTTTTCTTGCCCGCCGTCAGGCGTGGGATTTTTAGGCAGTTTAAAGGTGAGTTCGGCCGCATGCAGAAACTGGCGCGTAAGCCCAAGAGTTTCAAGTTTTGAGTTTAGAGTTTTGTCGCCGTACATCGAATCACCGCAGACCGGATGGCCGATAGCCTTAAAGTGCACGCGGATCTGGTGGGTGCGGCCTGTAATGATCTGCACTTCGACGAGCGAATAATCACCTGTGTACTTTATTACATTATAATGGGTCAGCGCGTATTTGGCTTTGGCCTTGCCCGAAATCTGCATGTCCTTTTTTCCGCCGGCGTGGCTTTTGATCAGCGGTGATTCAATACTGCCATTCCGGGGACTCAGATGACCTTTAAGCAGAGTGATATATTTCTTTATTACTGTGCGGTTTTCAATCTGTTTTGAAATGCACTGGTGGGCCGCGTCATTTTTGGCCGCGATAATAAGCCCCGAGGTGTCTTTGTCCAGCCGGTGCACAATGCCGGGCCGCCTTTCTCCGCCGATACCCGATAAATCTTTGCAGTGGTGCATAAGCGCATTGACCAGTGTGCCGGAAACGTGGGCGCCGTGATCCGTGGGGTGCACGACCATGCCGGCAGGCTTGTTGACGACGATAATGTCGGAATCTTCGTAAACGACGTCGAGCGGAATATTTTCGGCCGCGATGCCTACCTCTTTGACTGAAGGCATAAGGATTACCAGCTCATCACCTTCTTTCAGAATATGGCCGTTCCTGAGGATTTTTTTATTGTTCACAAAGACCGACCCGCCTTTGATCAGTTTTTGCACAAAGGCGCGGGTCAGATCGGGCTTCACGTCCGAAATATACTGATCCAGCCTCCTGCCGGCCTCTGATGATGTAACAGTGTGGTGTCTCATGTCCAACAAAGAATACAGAAAACCGCTGATATTAGCGAGGGCTTGACAAGGGCTAAATATGGCTATAAAGTACCCAAGAGATTTTCTTAAAGTTGCCCACTCCAAAACCGGAAAAGGAAAGATAAATGTCGTCTGATTTCAAAGGTTTGAACGTGCTTCGTATTCTCAGTGAACGAGGCGGATGGGTTAGTGAACAAGAGCTCTGTCGGATGGCGGCAGCCAAGTCCCACCTTGTGCGTCCGTTGACGACAACGCTCTTCGTACACAGACTGGTCGACGTCCGTCTTGGCGGTGAAGGCCGGGCCTTCAGGGTCAACAATCGAGGTGTCGAACACCAGTCAGCGCCAAGAATAGGCTCATCATTCCCTCCACCTTCTTTGTTGCCGACCGAATAAGGTTCGGCCAGGCAGGCCGGGAATGAAAAGCCCGCCGGCGATCACGCGGCGGGCCTTCTTAAAAAACATTTGACTTCCAGGCTTAAATCCGTAAACTACTCCTTGTCGCAGACAGCTGGCACAAAAATAAGTCCCGCCGAGACCACAATTAGAATTCTGAATTTTAAATTTAAAATTTGAATCTTTGTCTCAGTCTGCACACTGAGTTTTTTTATTCTAAATACTATGGCAGTTACAAGACAGAAAAAAGAGGAATCCCTCAAAGAATTAGTCGAAAAGTTCGGACGAAGCAAATCAGTGGTATTCGCGAATTATCGCGGTCTGGATGTGGCCAGTATTTCCGAAATCCGGCGTGAACTTCGTAAAGAGGATGCAGAGATGAAGGTGGCCAAAAAGACACTGATGGGCCTGGCCGCCAAAGATCAGGTCGGCGAACTCGACAAAAACATGATGGACGGCCCCGTGGTCGCCACCTTTTCTTACGAAGATCCGCTTTCCGGCATCCGAGTCCTTTTTAAATTTTCCAAAAAAAATGAAAACCTCAGACTTCTGGGTGGAATTATTGACGGCAAGATGGTCAGTCCTGAAGTGATTCAGCAGTATGCCAAGCTTCCGGGAAGAAATGAACTTCTGGCCAAATTACTCGGCTCCCTCAATGCCCCGCTGGCCGGTTTTGTGGGTATCGGTAACAGTTTGATTGGCGGTATTGTTCGCGTGCTAAATGCTTACAAAGACACCCTTCCTTCCGAAGCCATGCCAGCTCCGACTCCTGCAGAAGCGGTAGCGGAAAAGGAAGAAGAATCTGCTCAATAATTTATAATTTTCAATTTTTAATTTTTAATTAATTCATATTATGTCTGATGAGAAAGAAATCAAATTGTCCAAGGCCGCTCAGGGGATACTGGACGATGTCAAAAAGCTTTCCGTGCTCGAACTGGCTGACCTGGTAAAAGCCATGGAAGAAGAGTTCGGTGTAAGCGCCGCCGCCCCGATGGCTATGGCTGCCGCTCCTGCTGCCGGAGGCGGTGAAGCTGCCGCTGAAAAAGATACCTTCGATGTGGTTCTGACCGCCGCCGGCGGACAGAAAATCTCTGTTATTAAAGTAGTCCGCGAAATCACCGGATTGGGCCTTAAAGAAGCCAAAGACCTTGTCGACGGAGCCCCCAAGACCGTTAAGGAAAACGTGAAAAAGGCCGATGCCGAAAAGATGAAAGCCCAGCTGGAAGAGGCCGGTGCCACGGTTGAACTGAAATAATACCGGAAAGGCAGTGAACCGCTAAGAATTTCCACAGAATCCATCTCCGCGAAAGGGGTGGATTTTGATTGTCAGACAATCTCAAAAATGATAAATTTTCGCAGGTATTATGACTTTCAAAACCAGACAAATCCGCCGACGGCCACCCCTGAAACTCTTTAAAAAGACCAAACATCTCAGTTTGAGGTTTCTTGGGTTTCTCAGAAACTTACACCCTAAGGCAAAAAATTACCTGGCGGCGGGCATACTGGTTCTTTTTGGAATCATTGTGGTCGTGAAAGTGACCGGTGCCGCTTATAGTCTCGTCGCGAACTTCAATCCAAAAGAATTGATCTTTGCCGCAGGTTCAGATCTGGATAAAGATGAGCATGGCTACACTAATATTCTCATTCTGGGTGACGGGGGGCATGAGCGCGACGGGGCCGACCTGGTCGATACCATTATGGTTGCCAGCATCGATTACGAAAAGAATGCCGTTTCTCTGTTTTCAATCCCAAGGGATTTTTATGTACAGGCGGATAATGAACTGGGAATCATTTACGGCGGGAAAATAAATGAACTTTATCGCAATCACAAGAACGTGATGGAGGATGAGGAAGACCGCTTCCAGCTTTTTAAACGGGCGGCCGGCAAGATCGTGAATCTTGATATTCAGTATTATGTCCGTCTCGATTTCAACGCTTTTGTTGATGTGATCGACAGCCTGGGTGGGGTTTCGGTGGACGTGCAGGAGGACATTTATGATCCCTATTACCCCAACGATACCGATGACGGTTATACTATTTTTTCCGTCAAAAAAGGCCTACAGGAAATGGACGGTGAAACCGCCCTTAAATTCGTCCGTAGCCGCAAAACCACCTCGGATTTCGACCGTGCCCTGCGTCAGCAGCTGATCATTGACGCCGTTCAGCAAAAAGCCATGAGCAAAGAAATCCTGACCTCCCCAGGAAAGCTTAAAGACCTTTACTACGCTGTGGAAGGTAACGTGAACACCGACATGGGCATTCGCGAACTGATTGAGCTGGCGAGCTTCGGCAAAAAACTGGACCGCTCACATCTGGTTCGCAAAGTAATCCATGATGACCCGGGTCAGGAAGGGGGATTTCTTTATACCCCCGAACGCGAGCTGTATGGAGGCCAGTTTGTACTGATTCCTTTTGGCGACAATTACGAACTTATTCACAAATACGCTGATCTCGTATTCAACCAGCGGGAGATCTTTTATGAACCGGCTAAAATAGAGATTCTGAATGCCACCAGACTTTCCGGCATTGCCCGAAATGCGGCGTATCAGCTGGTTCGTTTTGGCTTTGATGTGGAAACAATCGACAATTACTACGGCCCGGACAATGAGAAGGACTATCTGGCGGAAAGTATCATCGAATATAACGATTATACTGAAGACGTTCATGGCCTGATCCAGCCCAAATACCAGGCCACCCTGAATGCGCTCGATGGCTTTGTGAAGGCCAGTGAAAGGGCCTCCAGAAGCGCCCGTCTGGTTGGCGAAGAGGGCGGCAAAAAAGTTTACAAAGGGGGCCGGACCAACCTTTCCGTCATTCTGGGGGACGATTACGACGTTTTCCTGGTGAATTAGCTTGCCATTACCAAAAAAAACCCTTAAACTAACCCAGCAAACTGCAATTTTCAATCTTTAATCTTCAATCAGAAAATGCCAATCATCAAGTCTGCCATCAAGCGCATGAAGCAAAACCAGGTTAGCCGCGCCAGAAATCGTCATTACGGAAGTCATATGAAGTCCGTGATCAAACTGCTTATTGGCCATGTTGAAAAGGGTGAAATGGATAAGGCTAATAAAATCCTCCCGGAAGTGATCTCCGCTATCGATACCGCGGCCAAAAAGCGTATTATTCACGAAAACAATGCCGCCCGCAAAAAATCAAGAGTACAACGCGCCATCAACGCGGGGCCGGTGAAAAAGGAAGAGAAGGCAGTGAAAGAAAAGTCTCCCAAAAAAGCGGAAAAACCAGTCAGAAAGACGAAGAAAAAGGAGGTAAAAGCTGATGAATAAAGGAAAGTATCTGGCCATCGATTACGGGGACAGGCGGGTAGGCATCGCCTTTTCGGATTACAATAAAGAAATCGCCTTCCCACGTGATTTTCTGGAATATTCGGACGAAAAGGATCTGCTTGACCATCTTAAAAAACTCTGTGAAGAGGAAAATGTCATCAAAATCATCCTGGGCCTTCCGATTCAGATGGACGGCACATTTGGCGAACGTGCCAAGAAGACACAAAAGTTTTTCGATAAGCTGAAAAAAACAATGCCCCGCATAAACATCGATCTTTTCGATGAACGACTTTCCACAGAATTTGCCGTCAAATCCCTTCGCGGGCAGGGGATTAAGGCCAAAGACCAGAAGGGCAAACGCGACGCCCTGAGCGCCCAGATCATATTGCAGAATTATCTGAATTCACTTTAGCCGAAAGATTTGCGTAATGACTGACATTATATTATACTTCCCGCAAATTAATCTATTTACACCTATGAATTCAAAAATAAATCAATCCGAAACAAGGTTGGACATGAGTGAACAAATTCCGGAAATGCCTTCTGCAAGAGAACAATTAGTTGAAACAGTCCGCGGAAGGATCGTCGCCCAGGGGGGTGGTTTGTATATTTCTGAGTATGACGACGAACGACAAGATAGGGTCCGTCAGGGAGTTTAAGCTTCTATGACAGGAGGAAGTTCGCCTTTATGCCTGTTTGCCTCAAGTCTACGCATAAGTTTTTTCTCATTTTCTGTTTTGGCTTCGATGCCGTCTTCAAATTTCTTCAGAATCGCGTCAATTTCCGCGTA
Organism: Patescibacteria group bacterium; assembly: GCA_043800105.1. Classification (GTDB taxonomy): domain Bacteria; phylum Patescibacteriota; class Gracilibacteria; order UM-FILTER-43-11; family UM-FILTER-43-11; genus JAFGTE01. The sequence goes on along the minus strand of JAZDNJ010000110.1, from coordinate 5,609 downwards.
ACTCATGCCAATTTCTCCTTCATCCGTGTGCCCAGCTTTAAGTTCCGCGCTCGCTGTTTTTTTTGATGATCTTTTCCGGCAGGCCAAGTTCTTTCGCCAGCTTCCAGACCTCCGTCTTATATAGGTCACCAATGGGCAGAATGTCCACACCGCCGTCACCGTATTTGGTAAAATAGCCAAGGGTTTTTTCAGTTTTATTCCCGGTGCCAAGAACAAGAGCCTTATTGGAATTGGCATAATGATACAAAATAGTCATGCGCACTCTGGCCTGAATGTTCATATGGGCCAGCTCGGTTTCGTCCCAGGGGAGTTTTTTATAACGTTCCACATAATCCCGAATTGAGACCACCCTATATTCAATTCCAAGTTCCTCGGCCCATGCTATTGCGTCAGGCAGGCTTCCGGGCAAGTTAATTTCGTCATGAGGCATAATAAGAGCCGTCACATTCTCTTTGCCCAAAGCCATTACAGCCAGTTTGGCCACAAGTGCGCTGTCCACACCGCCGGAAAGACCGACCACGGCTTTTTGAAAGCCGGCTTGTTCAAAGAATTCTTTCAGGTTCCCGGTGATTTTGTTGATTCGTGGATCCATTGGCCGCGTATAAAATGTGTCGCTATTATATCAGAAGTGCCGATACTCACAACCATCGGTCCGAATGATATAATGCGTGGGTAAACACACTTGTATGAATAATGCTGAAAAAGAAATCGCCGACGCATCACTCGCTTTACTCCAACGTTTGCCCGAAAGTCTTCATGGAGAGGTGCTTCTGACCGGCGGTGGCGCCGCTTTTCTGTACGGCTCAGACCGCCCTTTTTCGCATGACATGGACTTTATGATTCCGGCGGATCGGGTCGAAGAACTGCGGAACGCTCTCGGACTGGAATTCACGCGCCATACTAAAAAACCTGTCTTCCATTCGCTCAAGGCGGTTTTTGAAGAAGGAGGGCGGTCTTACGACCTGATTGCCGAGTCAGTCGTCGGGCCAGCCGGTCAGTCAGCCGGTTTCAGTATTCGTCTGACCGATGAAATTCTGCAAAAAAAGAAATCGGTCATGGCGGACGGTCAAACCCTGTATTTAATCCCCAGAGAACTACTGGTGCTTATCAAACTGCTCGCCGGACGCGGAGAGGAGCTGGGAAAATATGACCTTTACGATGTGAGGAAGATTCTGGAGGCCGGTCAGGACTTTGATTTCGATTTCTTCATTAAACTGATCGGCGAATTCTGCCGGCCGTTAAAAGATGCCCTGCCAATACTTACGGAGCATGCCAAAGAAGTGAAGTGTCCTAAGCTTGAGGAGACTCTAAAGTCTCTTCGACAATACGGGTGAATTCAGCGATCCCTTCTCCCATATCCTCCGCCCAGATGAAATAATCGAAATTATCAAGCGGACGGTCCCGCCAATTTTCTTCGACATACCGGATTCTTTTTTCAATTTGAGCCGGATCGCCGCCGCGCTTACGGATTCCGTCCTGAATATCTTTTTTGGGACGGTTGATGAACACGGTAGTCACGGGAATATTGCTGAAGACAGATTTTATTCCTTTTGCCAGGCCTGGCAGATTCTGTTCGCCTCCGCCGATCATGATCACATTGCTGTTGGCCAGAAGAAAAATCAGATGGGAAGTGTCATAGCCGAATTCATTGCCGTCGTACTTTTCATAATGGTAAAAAAAGCGATCCCGTTCTTTCAGGTGGTCGAATAGTTCCTTTTCCACAAAATACGCGCTGAAGATCTCGTTTTCCCCCGGCCGTTTAGCGCGCGTGAGGGTGCGGACGAATTTGGCGAGAGGATATTTTTTGTTACGCTCTAAAAACCCCTCGGTTACAGCGTCTTTGCCGCTTCCCGTGAAACCGAAGATGATGTAAACGCGATGAAAGTTGTAATTATTCAGATCAATATCCTCACCGCCCGCGCTGGTCATCAGCTTAAGCAGGTAAATTCGTCTTTCCTGCTGGAGCCGTTTTTCATTTTAATCCAAAGCATTTTGATTATTTGGCTCCAGTATACGCTTTCTCAGAATAAAACAAATTTCCTTTGACAGGTGAACAAATGTTTACTAAAATGAAAGCGTACTAACAAAACAAAGATGAAACTCAAATCAATATATGTTTGCACATCCTGCGGCGCGCAGCACCCCAAGTGGGGCGGGCAATGCATGAATTGCAAGGCCTGGAACACGCTGGCCGAAGACGTGATCAATGTCGGGAAAACAGAAACCCGCCGTGGCGGGTCAGCCGCCGTGCCCGTGAAGCCCGCCGTCACCGTAGGTGATTTAAAACTCAAAGAGAAAAGGCTGGGTACGGGCATTGGCGAGCTGGATCGGGTGCTCGGTGGGGGATTCATGGAGGATTCTCTGGTGCTGATGGCCGGAGATCCCGGAATCGGAAAATCCACCCTGACCCTGCAAATTTGCGATCAAATGGCGGCGCAGGGCAAAAAAGTCCTCTATTTTTCCGGTGAAGAATCAGTCGGGCAGATCGCGAGCCGGGCAAGGCGGTTAAAGCTCAAAAGCCAGATTGGCCTGATCAACCTGAACGACATCGAGACCATATTGGCCACCATTGAAACCGAGCGGCCGGAATTTGTGGTAGTCGACAGCGTGCAGGTGATGGCCTCTGATGAAGTCGCTTCGCAGGCCGGCTCAATTTCGCAGGTCCGCTATGTGGCAGAACAGCTGATGAAAGTGGCCAAAGGCCGGAAAATCCCCATCCTGCTCATCGGCCATGTAAATAAGGAAGGCAATCTGGCCGGGCCGCAAGTGCTCACGCATCTGGTCGACACAGTCCTGTTTCTGGAAGGCGACAACTTTCACCAGTTTCGCCTGCTCCGTTCCACCAAAAACCGGTTTGGTACGGTCGACGAAGTCGGTGTGTTTGCCATGGAAGAAGGCGGTATGACCGAAGTCAGCAACCCATCCGCCTTATTTCTGGAAGGGCGGGCTAGTGACCCAATCGGTTCCTGCATTGTGCCGATTATGGAAGGAACGCGGGTATTTCTGGTCGAAGTTCAGGCCCTGACTAATTACACGCAATTCGGGTATCCAAAGCGCACAGCCAGTGGCTTTGATCTCAATCGCCTCAACATCATCATCGCCATTCTCAACCGCTACGCCAACATGAAACTGGATTCCACTGACGTGTATGTGAATGTGGTTGGCGGCCTCAAATTAAACGAACCCGCCGCCGACCTGGCCGTGGCCATGGCAATTGCGAGCTCTAAGTTAAAAAAGCCCCTGCCTGCCAATATGGCCGCTTTAGGCGAGCTGGGCTTGTCGGGCGAACTTCGCCAGGTTGCTCAAATGGAAAAAAGGCTTAAAGAAGCCACTAAAATGGGATTTGCAGAACTGCTGACGCCGCAAAAATTCAAGTCCATTGCAGAAAGCATTAAGACCATAGGGTCTTAATTAGGTAACATTGATGGGGCAATGTTCCACCAATGCCCTGCCAATGCTGGGTCAATGTTGCTCAAAATAGATATGCCTGCCCCATAAATATTTTTGCTAAATCCGCGTCTAAATCCCAAAAAACCTCTCCGCGTTTGCCGTCGTAATATTCGCAACTTCCTCAAAAGGCACATTTTTCACCCGCGCCACCGTTTTCGCGATTACTTTCACGTCCGCGGGCTCGCCAGCCTGCCCTTTACGGTTTTCCACTGTCAGATAGGGGCTGTCAGTTTCCAGCATCATGCGATCCAGCGGCATCATTTTCACCACCTCACGCAGGGCCTCGTTGCTTTCGTAAGTGATGATACCCGTAAAGCTTATCATAAGGCCTAAATCCAGCAGTTTTTCGGCCTCGATCATATTTCCGCTGAAACAGTGGGCCACACCGTTACTAAAATCTTCACGTTCTAAAATCCGCAGGGCATCCACGAACACCGCCTCATTTCCGCCAGGATTCTTGCTGCTGCGCAGGTGAATAATGGCGGGCAGGCCAAGTTCTTTCGCGATCCCTAGCTGGGCCGTAAAAAAATCCTCCTGCCGGTCATGCGGGAACTTATCGTGGTAGTAGTCCAGGCCGATTTCGCCGATGGCCACCACTTTCTTCTCGCCGGCCGCCAGCCCGCGCACAGCCGCCAGCCCTTTTTCCATATCATCCGTCAGCATGGTCGGGTGTATGCCGGCCGTGGACCATATACAGTCATACTTTTTCGCCAAATCCAGAGAAGGCTGAAATTCATCAATCTTACAGGCCACATTCACAAACTTCTTTACACCGGCCTTAAAAGCGCGGTCGATGACAGCTTTTTGTCCCCTTTTTAAGTGGCTGATATGACAGTGTGTGTCGATCAAATACATAGCTAGGCGATTTTCTTCTGACGGAGTTGTCCGAAAACTTCAAATCCATATAGGGTCAGACTGCCCAATGCGATCAGCACAAAAATCAGATTCACCACCCACCCGACCACAGGCACCATTCCAATCAGCGTGTAAATAAGGGCACCAAGCACGAAGCTCCAAAACATGCGTCCAAAACCACTACTTCCTTCTATTCTTAGAATTCTGAACCCAATCAGCATCGCCGCCGTAACTTTTCCGGCATAAAGTGCGACCAGCCAAAATGCCATTAACACCATGGCAGTGGGAATGCCGATCGTTGTGATCAGAAGGACTAAAGCGATAATCGGCGTCAGGATAAGGGCCAAAAATCCAATTCCAAGACTTTTCAGCGTGGCTTCGTAAGCAAGTTCGGCCGTGTGAAGCACGTAGTATCGGCAGAGCCAGATCATGATCAGTCCGAAAAGAAGAGTGGCGAGCAGTGAAAAGAGCGAAAAACCATCCAAAGCCGCCGGCAGATTCTTTTCAATCTGGCTCAACGGAATGCCACTAAAAGTAATATCACCGGTTACAAGGCCTTCCGGTATCTCCATTTGCTGACCTGCCCTGTACCACAAGTCTCCGTGAATCCGGGCCATGGGGCCAAAAACCATCTTCTCAAAGTTCAGCATGGCCACATTTCCTTTTACATCACTGTTAAAATAAACAGTACCGCCCGCGAGTTTTACGTCCCCGTTAATCGTACCGCCCGTCATAATATTTCCGCCGCCCAAAGCCACATCTCCTCCCACAAAACTTTCGTCAGTCAGTGTCAGGTCACCGCCGGCGCCAAGCAGATCTCCTTTGATCGTGGCATCAATCCTGATTCTGCCGCCGGCCACGCGGACATCATCGCCGATTTCACCAGTAATCGACAGTTCTCCGGCACCGGCCATCAGATCCTGTGATACTCCGCCGTCAATGTTAACCTTCCCCCCTCCGGCGAGCACATCGCCATTAACCGCTTCCTGCACGCTCAGAATACCGCCTGTAACGTACAGATCATCGGAAACCTGCTGATCGACATAAATCTTGTCACCGCTTACAAAAGTGGCAGCCTGAGCCGGATTCGGCAAAAAAAGCAGGGCCGCTAAGAAGGTGAGTATTATTTTCTTCATAGCAAAATATTTAAATGCTTGTCTTCATTATAGCACATGGTGCCCAGGGAGAGACTCGAACCCTGCCTGCCGTCAGGCAGGTCTCACGCCTCGCGGCATCCCGCCAGGGCGGGACGTGTCCGTCAATTCCACCACCGATTCTGGTGCCCAGGGAGAGACTCGAACCCT
>JAZDNJ010000060.1:0-2746 GCA_043800105.1 Patescibacteria group bacterium | reverse complement strand
TCTCTCAAAATCCTTTCGCACCAGGGTTAACAGCGATTTAGTGGGTTTTGAAGAGGAGTTTTCCAGCGTAAAGATAGACACGGACGGAGAAAAGCTTGAGGTTATTATTACAGCCAAACCCGCGCAGAAAGTATTGAAAGTTAATGGCGTCAAAAAGACGGCCCCTGAATTTATAGGGAACATGAGGGCGGTGTTTTTTTCTCCGGATGATCTGGCTTATATGTCTTTAGCCCCCAAACTGCGCCGGCGTTATCTGGACATCGTTCTTTCCCAGCTTAACCGGAACTATCTGGATAAGCTGATGGATTATAACGATGCCTGCCGGCAGCGCAATAGCCTGCTAAAGGCGATAGCGGAAGGCAGGGCCGATACCGATGAACTGGAGTTCTGGGATGAAAAGCTCGCCCAGCTGGGCTCTTTTATAGCGCAGGAACGGGCGGATCTGATTGATCACCTTCAGGAATTGGTCAGACGGCACTACCGCGAGATCTCCAGGTCCGATGCCAAAGTGACAATCGTTTATGAATCCGAAATCCGCGGCGTGACGCCCAAAGAGCTCCGGGATTTATATAAAAACGGCCGAAGACGAGATCTTGCTGTCTGTCAGACGCGTCTGGGACCGCACCGCGATGATCTGAAATTTCTGCTGGGAGAAAAGGATATGGCTTTTTTCGCTTCCCGCGGCGAATGGAGAAGCCTGGTTTTGGCCCTTAAGTTCGCTGAAATCGATCTGATCAGGGAACGAACCGGCGATGACCCGATTCTGCTTTTGGATGACGTGTTCTCGGAACTGGATGCGGAACGTCAGAAATACCTTTTTAATGCCACCGGAAGAAGTCAGACCTTTCTGACCACGACGCATAGGGAATTTATTGACGCATTGCCCGCGGCTCATACAGTTTACCGGGTTGATAGCGGCGCAATTATTCAAAATTAGATTGACTTCCGTGAATCTGGCGGTAAAATTGCATGGCAATGTAGCTGCCTACTCTTTATGCAGAGAGTAAGAAGCCGCCTTGCGACTAATATTAACCAATCTGCTTAATTTTTGCTTATGTTTAAAATTACCGACGACAATATTTCTATGGAAGATCTGCTGAACAGTTCAGCGGACTACGAAAAGCCAAAACTGGGTGCTGTGATCACCGGTAAGGTAGTGAGTGTCGCCAAAAACCGTTTGGTTGTAGATCTCAACGGGGTGGCGGTGGGTATTTCCAGCGGCCGTGAAACGCACGACAGTGGCGACACGATCAGTGATCTGAAGGAAGGTGATGAGGTAAAAACGGTCGTCATTGAAGAGGAGAACGAAGATGGCATGGTCGTCCTTTCATTAAAACGTGCCGCGCAGACGACCACCTGGGATCGTTTTGATAAGGCTTATAAAGATGGAGATATTATTGAAGTCACTGTCGCGGAAGCCAACAAAGGAGGTCTTCTGATTGACGTTGACGGTATAAAGGGCTTTATTCCGGTTTCCCAGCTGGCGCCAGCCCATTACCCGCGCGTTGAGGACGCAAACAGCACTCAGATTCTTTCCAGACTGCAGAAACTGGTCGGTGTTAAGCTCAATGTTAAGATTATCAATCTGGACCGCAGTACGGGCAAAATGATTCTTTCTGAGCGCGCTGCTCAGCAGGGCAAAGCGAAGGCTTCCCTTGGCGAACTTAAAGTAGGGGATCGCGTTAAAGGCCGCGTTTCAGGCGTGGTAAAGTTCGGTATATTTGTCACTTTTGACGGCCTTGAGGGACTTGTCCATATTTCGGAGATTGCCTGGGGGCATGTTTCCAATCCTCACCAGTATGCCAAGGTCGGCGATGAAGTCGAGGTTGAGATCATCGGTATTGAAAATGAAAAGCTGTCTCTTTCCATGAAGCGTCTGATTCCCGATCCATGGTCGGTTATTGAAGAGAAATACCCCATTGGCTCCAAGGTAAAAGGAGTCGTGAATCGCTTCTCTCCGTTCGGAGCCTTTGTTCAGCTGGAAGACGATATTAACGGGCTGATCCATCTTTCCGAAATTTCCGACCAGAAGGTGGAGGATCCTGCTGATTTTCTGGAAATCGGCGCAGAAGTTGAGGCAGTTGTAATTAATATCGATCGCGATGAGCACCGTATCGGCCTTTCACTGAAGGTGGGTAAGAGCAAGGTTGCAAAAAAGCGAAAGAAGAAAAGGCCGTGAAAAAAGAGGAAGAAGTTCCCGTGAATGAGGAAGCGGCTGAAGAAGTGAAGGAGGAAAAGGAAGAGAAATCTAAGAAAGCTGCCGCTAAGAAGAAGGAAGAGAAGGTTGAGGAAGAAGTAGAGGAAAAGGCAGAGCCAGTTGCTGAAGAAACTGAAGAGAAACCTAAAAAGAAGTCCGCCGCCAAAAAGTCAGCCAAGTCGGATAAAAAGGCAGACAAATAAACTGTCAGCTTGTATCATGTCTGCGTGATTGAACTAAACGCAGAACAAAAACAGGCAGTCGAACATAAGGACGGCCCCATGCTGGTAATAGCGGGAGCGGGGACTGGTAAAACCCGTGTTATTACTGAACGGATAGCGCATTTAGTTGAACAAAAAATTTGTTCACCCAATGCGATACTGGCCCTGACTTTTACCGAAAAAGCGGCCGGTGAAATGGAGGCCCGTCTGGAGGAACGGCTGCCGAGCGGATACGCTGTTATTCAGGACTCGACTTTTCATTCTTTCTGCGAAAAGATTTTGCCCCAATTTGGAATCGACCTCGGCCTGTCACCCGGTTTTAAACTGC
>JAZDNJ010000048.1:0-3818 GCA_043800105.1 Patescibacteria group bacterium | reverse complement strand
TCTTTCAGGTGTCTCAAATATCACCTCTAAGTGTTATCTGATCAGCGCCATTAAGAAACAAAAAGATACAAAAAATATTTTCTGGATCACGAATGACAATAAAGAAATTTACGAAATACAGAACAATCTTCCATTTTGGACGGACGAGCCGGTGGTCGCCCTGGATGACCTTAATTCGGAAGACAAAGAAGATTACCGCCTGACCGAAATAATCGCGGGATTGAAAGAGAAAAAAGACAGGATTTACCTGATCAACCACAAAGATTCCCAAATCCCAGTCCCTTCTTACGAAGAGGTGAAAGAGGCGGGGGTGGTTATCGAAAAAGGGTTGGAAGTCCGGATTGTGGAGTTTTTTAACCGGCTGATAAAAATGGGTTATTACCCCAGCGCTGATCTAATGCTGAAAAAAGGGGAATGTCGCCGCTCAGGAGGGGTGATAAACGTTTTTCCGCCCAACCATGACCATGTGGTCAAGGTAGAAATGGACTACGACACAGTATCCGGTATCTGGTACTTTGATCAGGAAACGAAACAGCTTGGTAAGGAACTGAAAAAGATAGATATCCTGCCCATCAACATTACGGGAACCGGCGGCGGGCTTTTAGAGAACTGCAGGCTGGGCGATCTGATCGTCATCGACGATATTAACGAAGAGGAACGGTTCATCGACATCTTAAACCGTCTGGAGGTCAACAAATTACACTTCACCTCGTTTCCAAAGAGTGATGAAGACTATTTTCACCTTCGTTACTTATCTGTCCTCAAATACTACAATATCTTCGATCTGCTCAATGACCTGCGCGATAAGATCCAGAGGGACTGGAAAATCAATATCCTCACCAAACGCACCAAAGAACTCACTAACATCTTCAGTGAAGAGAACATTCGTTACGGGACCAAACCGGGTGATGAGGCGAAAATCATTCTCATCGACGCCGGGGACCTCGAGAACGTCCCCGCCTCTTTCCAGGCGCCCCAGCAGGAAATCCAGTTCCTGACGGACAAAGAGATCTTTAACCTCAGCAAGACCGCCAGGAACCAAAGCGTCCAAAAAATAAACCTGGAATTTCTCACGGGCCTGCGCATCGGCGACCTGATCGTGCATCTCGATCACGGCATCGGCCGCTTTTTAGGCGTGGTCCCCAAAACAATAGACGAAATCAAACGCGAATATCTTGAAATCGCTTACGCGGAAAATGACCGTCTTTTTGTCCCCATAGATCAGGCCGATAAAAACAGTAAATATGTCGGCGGGGAGGACAACGAACCCCAGCTCAGCCGCCTGGGCGCCGCTGACTGGAAAAACGTCAGTCAGAAGGTTAAAAAAGAAGCCCAGAAGATAGCTAAAGAACTCCTTAAACTCTACGCGGAACGGGCCCAGGTCAAAGGCCATAACTATGGTCCCGACACCGATCAGCAAAAAGAATTCGAAAGGGCTTTCCCTTACGAAGAAACGCCGGGGCAGATGAAAGCCATTCTGGATGTGAAGCACGATATGGAATCTGACGAACCGATGGACCGCCTGGTCTGCGGGGACGTGGGATTCGGCAAAACAGAGGTCGCAATGCGCGCGGCGGTTAAGGCGGTGGAAGGCGGCAAACAGGTCGCTTTCATCTCCCCTGTCACCATTTTGGCGGACCAGCACTTAAAATCATTTATGAAGCGCGCCACGGGTATGGACTTCCGTATTGAAATGCTCAGCCGTTTCCGCAACCCACGGGAACAGAAAGAAATTCTGGAAAGGCTCAGAAAAGGCGATATCGATATTCTGATCGGCACTCACCGCCTGCTCCAGGATGACGTAAAATTTTTCAACCTTGGCCTCGTAATCATCGACGAAGAACAGCGTTTTGGGGTCAGACAGAAAGAAAGGTTCAAAGAAATCCGCAGTCAGGTCGATATTCTCACACTCACCGCCACCCCTATCCCCCGCACCCTCAACCTGGCCCTCAACAACTTCCGTGATATCTCCACCATTACCACCCCGCCTCCCGGGCGCCTCCCCATCATAACCGAAGTGCGCAGATACAGTGATAACCTTATTATTGACGCGATCCGCAAGGAAGTGGAACGGAACGGAAAGGTTTACTTTTTGCATAACCGCGTCGAAACCATCGAAAGCATTGCCGGAAAACTCAGAAAGATGATGCCCGAAGTTAAATTTATTGTGGCGCACGGACAGTTACATTCCCAGGATCTTGAAGACCGGATTCTGAATTTTAAGGAGGGGGAATATCAGGTGCTTATTTCCTCCACTATCATCGAAAACGGCATCGACCTCCCCACCGCCAACACGCTTATCGTAGACAACGCGGAGAATCTGGGTCTGTCACAGATGTACCAGCTCCGCGGACGCATCGGGCGCAGTAGGATTCAGGCCTACGCTTACTTTTTATACCAATCCCGCCAACTGCGGCTGGACGCCAAAAAACGGCTTAAAGCCATTGTCGACGCCTCTGAACTCGGAGCGGGCTTTCAGGTGGCCATGCGCGACATGGAAATCCGCGGAGCCGGAGACATCCTCGGTGTCAATCAGCACGGCACCATCAAAATCGTGGGCATGAACCACTTCCTCCGCATGCTCAACAAAACCATCGAAGAGCTCAAAGCGGGCAAAGTCTCTGTCGAAGAGTCCAATATTCAGGATATTTCCATCGAACTGCCATTACCCGCTTACATTCCGGACACCTTTATTCCGGACACCAAAGATAAGATCAACGTGTACCAAAAGCTCTCCTCTGTCGACAACATCGAACTCCTGAATGAGCTGAAGGAAGACCTGATGACCGAATACGGACACTTTCCCAAAGAGGTCAGCAATCTGCTCCAGATCCTCGAAATAAAGATCTACGCCAAACAGGCCGGCCTGGTGAATGTAAAATCCATTCCCATGGGGAACGCGGGAAGGCAGATTATATTGCACATGAGCAACGCTGTCACTGCGGAACAGATAATGAACATGTTAAAATACAATCCAAAGTGGCTGATCAGCGGCGAAAAACTAAAAATAGACATGAAAGAACTTGGCTTCAACTGGCCCGAAAAACTTAAAGAGAACGTGCAATTGCTTTTACCCGGGAAAGAAAATGAGAAATCACTTCAATAAATTCAGGTTTCACGCGCACCATATTAAAGAACACCTCAAAGAAGGCGGAGGACCAGCGTGGAAAAAATCAAAATACATTCTCGCGGGCACTGTAGCGTTCATTTTCGCGCTGTGTTTTTTCACTTTTTTCGCGGTCATCATTACCCTGCCGAACATCGACAACATCCGGAATCTTGTTGCGGCCCAGTCCAGTCTGATTCTTGACCGTAACGGCGAAGTTCTGTATGCCATCCATGGCGACGAGAACCGCAAAATCGTCCCGTTCGACAAAATTTCACCCTACGCGGCCAAAGCAGTCATGGCTATCGAAGATGATCAGTTTTATGAACATCATGGGGTCGACTTCAAAGCGATCCTGGTGGCGGTGTGCGGCGAACTGCATATCTGCAACACCGCCCGCGGCGGATCTACCATCACCCAACAGTTCGTCAAAAACGCCTTTTTATCCGCCGAAAGGACTTACACCCGCAAAGCCAAAGAAATCATACTGGCGCTACAGCTGGAAGGCAGGTACTCAAAAGATGAAATAATGGAAATGTACCTGAACCGCATCCCCTACGGCGCCAATATTTACGGAGTGGAAGTCGCTTCACAGATTTTTTTCGGAAAACCCGCTGCTGAACTCACCATTGCGGAAAGCGCAATTCTGGCGGCCATTCCCAAAGCCCCCACTTATTATTCACCTTACGGCAACAACATTTACGCAAAGGTG
>JAZDNJ010000034.1:0-3056 GCA_043800105.1 Patescibacteria group bacterium | reverse complement strand
AATTTATTCATAATTCGAATTTTCTTAGGATTTGGCTCATTCATACAAATTTATTCTAGGGTGAATAAATAATTTGTTCGATGTATTTTTTGCTGTTTTTTATGAGTACAAAAAAGTATGCTGAATCGGCGTCAATACATGGGTTTTTCATGTAAAAAAAATTTAAAAATTTGTTCAATGGATTTTGTTTAGTGCTTCAGGAGAAATTTGAATAATAATTTTGAACATCATATGATCTTGTGACTTTTTTTTAAAAAAAGGTTTGCTTCGCTAAAATCCTTGTTGTAAACTGTGCCTTGATCTAGTCAGCGCCGATTTTTATATGATCAAAAAAACTATTCACTTATCAATTTAAATGGCTAAGGAACAAATTATTGCCAGCCTGGATGTTGGCAGTTCAAAAATCAGAACCGTGATTGCGCTTCTGCAGGATGATAAGAAAGTTCCGAATATTATAGGTGTGGGTGTGGCGCCCAGTACCGGAATGCGAAAGGGGAATATCATCGATGTCGATGAGACCATCAGTAATATTTCAGCGGCTCTTGAAGACGCGGAACGGATGAGCGGCGCGCCTATTCATCATGTTTTTGTCGGCATTTCGGGATCTCATGTGGAATCTTTTGATTCCAAGGGGGTGATCGCTATTTCGCACGCCGGCTCAGAAATTATAGAAGACGACATAAACCGGGTGCTCGAAGCGGCTCAGGCCGTTAACATGCCGTCCAATCGCCGTATTCTTCGCATTATTCCAAAGTCATTCTCGATCGACGATCAGCGCGGCATTAAGAATCCGGTTGGTATGATCGGTGTTCGCCTGGAAGTCGACGCCCATATCATCACCGGCCAGTCCACTATTATTAAGAATATCGAAAAGGCTGTCCATCAGGCTGGAGTGGATATTGATGATCTGATTCCCGCTTCACTGGCCGCTTCCGAAGCTGTCCTTTCCCGCCGCCAGAAAGAACTCGGCGTACTGGTCATCGATATCGGTTCCGGAAGCACTTCCATTGCCGTTTTTGAAGAAGGGGCCACCCTGCATACGGCATCTTTGCCGGTTGGCGGCGAAAGTGTTACCAATGACTGCGCTATCGGCCTTCGAACTTCCATCGATACGGCCGAGAAGATCAAGATCGAATACGGCACCACTGCGCCCGATGAAGTAAACGACCGTGAAACCATAGACCTTTCGCTTATTTCAAAAATTGATAATCAGAAAGTATCCAAAAAACATCTGGCTGAAATCATCCAGGCCCGCTATCACGAGATTTTTGTGATGGTGAAAGATGAACTGCGTTCAATCGGACGTGACGGTATGTTACCCGCGGGAGCGATTTTGACAGGAGCCGGGGTAAAGATGCCTGGATGTCTGGATCTGGCGCGCGATGTCCTCGGACTTCCGGTGCAGATCGGTTTCCCCACCGAAGTGGACGGAGTGGTCGATAAAATCGACGACCCCGCTTACGCCACGGCTATCGGTTTGGTTGTATGGGGATCTAAATACGAAGGAACCAGCTACAAGATGAGTTCACTGGATCTGAAAAAAATGGTCAGCTCGGCGAAAGGATGGTTTAAAAACCTTCTGCCTTAAATTCAGGTGGTCAGCAAAAAACAAAAATAAAGAAACAGAGCGATTTGCAATTTATTTTGTTTTGATTTTAACCATTATTTCCTAATATCAGGATCATGTCTCAAGCACTTAAAAGTTTATTCCATAGCTCTTCCGGAAGCCGCGGCCGTTATGGCTCCGGCAGTCAGAGTTCTACCGAAGTAACACCGGATATCACTCCTCTGGCTTCTATCAAAGTCGTTGGTATCGGCGGAGGCGGTGGAAACGCGGTTAACCGTATGGTAAGCGCTAAAGTCGATGGTGTGGAATTCATTTCCATCAACACGGATGCCCAGGCGCTTTACCATTCTCACGCGTCACACAGGATCAACATCGGCAAGGCTCTTACAAAAGGGCTGGGGGCAGGGTCATCTCCGGAAATCGGAAAAAAAGCTGCCGAGGAAAGCAGTGAGGAACTGAAAGCGGCGATTGACGGCGCTGATATGGTTTTTATCACTTGCGGCCTTGGCGGAGGAACCGGGACTGGTGCCAGCCCTGTTGTTGCCGATATTGCCAAAGAGCTGGGTATTCTTACTGTGGCTGTGGTAACCCGGCCTTTCTCTTTCGAGGGAGCCAATCGCACTCAGTCTGCCGTGGACGGTCTGGAACAGCTTAAGAGTAAGGTTGATACCATTATCACTATCCCGAATGACAGGATTCTTTCCATTATCGATAAGAAAACGCCGTTAACCGACGCTTTTATTGTTGTGGATGATGTACTCCGGCAGGCCATTCAGGGCATTGCCGATCTGATCACCACTCACGGTATGATCAACGTGGACTTTGCCGACGTGCGCACGATTATGCAGGGTGCCGGTAGCGCGCTTATGGGTATCGGTTACGGATCCGGCGAGAACCGCGCTGTTGACGCCGCCCGCGCGGCCATCGAAAGTCCGCTTCTGGAACAATCCATTGCCGGCGCGAAGGGGATCCTCTTCAACATTACCGGTGGCAATGACCTTTCTATGTTTGAAGTGGATGAGGCCGCCAAGATCATTACGGAAGCCGCTGATCCGGGCGCCAATATCATCTTCGGTACCGTCATCAATGAGAACTATACCGGTGAAATCAAATGTACGGTGATCGCGACAGGTTTTTCCGCCGAGGAACAGCAGCGTCAGGTGGGTATGACAGCCAGCGGAACGATTCAGCGACTTGGCCATGCCCCCAGTTCCAGCATGAAAGTCGGTCTGGGACATTCCGGCACCGCCACCACAGTTAAGCCTAAATCCATTGAAGAAGATCTGGAAGTACCTGCTTTTATGCGCAAGAGCCTGAAGAAATAAGATTGTTCAGAATTTTTGAAGTACCTAAATTCTAGTGGTAATTAGACCACCTTCGGTTAAGATTTGGAAATATTCATTGGGAGTTAAGTAGTTTAGGGATTTTCTGGGCCGGTTGTTCAGCTTGTCTTCAATTTCCTGTATCCGATCATCGGTCAGTCTGTCTA
>JAZDNJ010000012.1:0-5110 GCA_043800105.1 Patescibacteria group bacterium | reverse complement strand
CCGGATCGGAAGCAGTGGCGGAAATAACCGTGGTATATTCCATGGCGCCGTGCTCACGGAGCTTATTCACCACGCTGGCAACGGTGGACTGCTTTTGTCCGATAGCCACATAGAAACAACGGACATTTTGACCCTTTTGGTTGATGATCGTATCCACAGCGATGGCCGTTTTACCGATTTGTCTGTCACCGATAATCAGCTCACGCTGACCACGGCCGATAGGTATCATCGCGTCGATGGCTTTGATTCCGGTCTGAAGAGGGGTATTAACTGATTTTCTGTAAATGACCCCTTCGGCTTTATTTTCAATCGGGCGGCTCTTCTTGCTCTTGATATCCCCTTTTCCATCTATTGGCTGGCCTAAAGCGTTCACCACGCGTCCGTTTAAAGCGCTTCCGACCGGCACTTCCATGATGCGCTTTGTGCTTTTAACGGTATCACCCTCCTTCAGATTCTTTCCATGACCGAACATGACACAGCCGACTGTGTCCTGAGTCAGGTTGATGGCCATACCGAATGTGCCATCCTGAAATTCAACCATTTCCCCCATCTGGACGTCACTGAGTCCGGATACCTGGGCTACTCCATCACCAATCATAATAATATTTCCAACACCCACTTTATCTGGCTTAAAATCTATATTTTCCAGCTGTTTTTCCAGATGTTCGGTGATCTCCTTGGCATTGAATCGCATAATCTTTTCTGGTTAATGACTAATTAATTTCTTTTGAAATAAGATGTTTTTTTAAAGTCTGTAAGTAGTTCTGAATTGAAAGATCGGTCATATATCCTTCTTCGTAATACTGGACTCCACCCACCAAAACGGGATTCACTTCATATTTAAGACTGATTTTTTTCGTTTTTTTGGCGGAAATCGTTTTTTCCATTAATAATTTTTCATCTTTTGAAAGCTGTCTTGCGGTAACCAGGGTAATATCCGCAATCCCTTTTTTTTGGTGATAAATCTTACGATAAACCTGATTTATTCTGGGAATGAGCAAGAGTTTGCGGTTTAAAAAGAGTGTGATCAGTAAATTAAATACAATCTTTTCCATTTTTTTCCCAAATACCTCCTGTAAAACTTTCTGACCGCTTGCCGTATCCATAAAAGTGAAACTCTTTATCAGGGCGCAGAATTTCTCATCATTATAGAGCTCCCCCAATCCACTCAGCTGTTCAAGAACATTTTCTTCAACACCAAGCCTTACAGCCAGGTTGAAGATCGCTTTCGCGTATTTGATGTGTGAATCGCTCACTTTCATATCATACTGTTAAGGCTCTCTTTGATCATTTGCGTGTCTTTCTGATCACTGAGCTTTTCCCTCAGCAATTTCTCAGTCGCTTTAATGATCAGATTGACCGCCAGACCCTTGAAGTCATCAGCCGCTTTTTCCCGTTCCATATCAATTAGAGTGTGGCCGGATTCAATGACGTGGTCCGCCTCTTTGTGCGCTTCGCCGAGGATATCAGCTTTCACCTTTTCTCCGGTTAATCTGGCTTTTTCGAGCATGGCCTGACTTTCGGATTTGGCAGACCTGATCATATCCTCGCGGATGATATGGGACTCTTTGAGCATACCCTCCGCTTTTTCAGCATTCTCGACACCATCCTTTATCTTCTTTTCACGCTCTTTAAGAAGTTTAACTAAAGGCTTGTAAAGGATCATATTCAAAAGCACCAGCAGGATGAGAAAGTTCAGAGCCTGAAACGCAATTGTATAAGGATTGAGCTCAAGCCCGCCCCCCTCAGCGTGGGCAACAGAGTCCGGCTCAACTACGGCCGACTCAGTTTCCGCGTAAGCGATTTGGATAAAACTAAATTCGTTCATCGTTAAACTATTTGTTTAATATGAGGATCGCGATCACAAAAGAGAAAATACCCAGACCCTCCGCGAAAGCGGCCGTCAGGATCATATTAATCTGGATTTTGGAAGTGGCTTCCGGCTGACGGGCAATTGATTCAACGGCCTTTGATCCGATAAGACCGATTGCCAGGGCAGGCGCGATGACGCCAATACCGACCGCAATGGCAGCGCTCATGTATTCCATAATATAAGAATTAAATTAATAAATATTTTGAGATAGTCTCTCATTGGCGGTCTTTAGCTTAACAGCTGAAGACAGCTAATGAATTACTAATGAGCGTGAGCTGGCTCATGGACTTCTTCATGCATAGAATTGAGCGAGGTAAATACCAGAAAAAGCATCGCAAAAACAAAAGCCTGGATCAGTCCGATGAGCACTTCAAAACCCATAAATGGTACCGGCATCACCGGTCCCACCAGCAAAAAGACCACGGTCAGGACTATTTCACCGCCAAAAATATTGCCGAACAGACGAAGCGCGAGTGCTGTGGGCCTAACCAGTTCCGAAACAATATGCAGAAACCCGACAAAAAAATCCATGACACCCATTGCTCCATTGGTAAAAAGGGCTTTTACATTGAAATAATGACTTATATAACCAAATAAACCATGTGCCCTTAAGCCCTGATATTCAAAATACACGAAAGCGGTCAGCGCGAAAGCTATAGTCGTATTGAGGTCACTCGTGGGAGCCCTTAAAAAACCGGCTTCTTCCGCCAGCATCCCCATTACTATTCCGAGCCAGTTCGAAAACAAAATGGTCAGAAAAAAAGTAATAAAGAAAGGGAAATGCCTCAGCGCGTCTTTTCCTCCGACATTTTCCATTACATTTCGCATTCCCCCCAGAGCCCATTCCACGACATTCTGAAAACCGGTTGGCAAAAAACGAAGACTCAAGCGCACCGTCAGGGCCAGAATAATTAGTATGGCCATCACCAACCACATAGTGATCATCGTGTTGGTAATAACGATTCCGGGCAATATTTCATATATCGTTTTTGGAGCCAGATGAATTTCGAGGCTGGAAATTCCCATATTTTATATTATATATGAACACTTATCATTCTCATCTTGAGAATTCTATAAACTTTACCTGAAAAGTCAAGGCTCTAAAATTTTTGAAAAATTCTGAAGTATGTCTAAAAAAATGGCTATTAAGCAAGCTTATTTAGGCCTTAAAGACGAATGGTGATGGGCAATTCTCCAGTCACCTTTCTTATCCTTTTTCCATACATAAGAAAATCTGGCCTCTACCACACTACGGTTATTATCGGGGCCCACTTCAAAATTATATATACCGGAATGCAGATAACAATCAGAGCCAAGCTCCTGAACTTCATCATCAACAATGACTCCGTTGGGGTTCTTTTCGAGAAAATGACGGAAATAAGCTTCGGCACCGCTATGGCCCTTTTTAAATTCACCTGAAACTGTGGGTAAAAAGGTGCAGTCCGGCGTGTAGAGCTCGGCCACTTTTTTGGGATCTCTTGTCAGAAGCGCATCATTCCACATGGCAAAATTCTGACGGACAACATTTTTCATACGTCCAAAAATTAATATTAATAAATTTAAAATCTGATCTGGATTATATTGTTATTTAAAAATTTCATCAACAATTTATCTTCAGGCTGACAACAAGTAATGAGCGGGCGAGTTTTTTCCAGTCATCGATATCCAGATTTTCCGCGCGCTGACTTGGATCTATTCCTATCTTTTTCAGAAGTTCCGTGACTTCGGCTGGTTTTTTATGCAGGCCAGCCCCCAGCGTGTTATTGAGCATCTTTCGCTTCTGCGAAAAACCGAATTTGACTATGCGCAGGAAATCTTTCAGCTGGTCAGCCGGAACCAAAGGCTTGTCATATACTTTAATCTTCAGAATAGCCGAATCCACCTTGGGTGCCGGATAAAACGAAGACGCTTTCACAATGCCGATGATCTCGGGCTGACCGAAAAGCTGTGTTTCAATTGTAATCAGACTTTTGCCTGTTTTTCCGCAGACTTTTTCGGCCACCTCTTTCTGTACCAGCAACACCATCAGCGTGGGCCGGTTTTTGGACTGCAGAAAATGTTTAAGCAGTGGCGATGTGATGTAATAGGGAATATTGGCAACCACCTTATATTCTTCGGATTTCAAGTTTCGGGTTTCGAATTTAAGGATGTCCTGATTCACAATTTGCAGATTCCGGGCTGTCCCGAACCGCCTTTCCAGAATTCCTACCATATTGCGGTCAAGCTCCACCGACATCACCGTACCGGCCTTCTGAATCAGCCGTTCGGTCAAAAATCCTGTCCCCGGCCCCACTTCGATCACATGATCGCCTTCATACAAATCCGCCGCCTCAACAATCTGATCCAACACCTTATCGTCGATCAGAAAATTCTGCCCAAGGCTTTTTTTAGCCCAAAGCCCTTTTGCCATCAGCTGTGATTTGAGTTGGTCGAGCTTACCCATTTCGAGTTTCGGACTTAGAATTTAGAGTTTTTCCAACGGAGCAATATTGGCCGCGAACTTTTTGATACCATACACCTTGTCTTTGAAAGCGACGGTTACCAGATCCCCGCGCCGCTCCACCACAATTCCTTCACCAAAACTGGCATGCGTAACCTTATCACCATCTTTAAACTTCTTCTCGGCGATTTGCGGATCATGCTTTTCTTTAACTGGCTCTTTGCGAAGGTCAAAAAATGATTCACCCCGGTCCATCGGCTCCAATCCTGTCGACTCCATAAGTTCTTCCGGAATATCATGAATAAAACGCGAGAGTGCGTTGCTCTGATAATCGCCGTACAGCATGCGCTGTTTGGCCGCCAGCAGATAAAGTTTGCGCATGGCTCGCGTCACACCCACGTACATCAGTCGCCTTTCCTCTTCCATCTGCCCTTCCTCAAAAAGCGCCCTGGCGTGCGGAAAAATATTTTCCTCACAGCCCACGATAAAAACGTAGGGGTATTCCAGACCTTTTACCGAATGAAGCGTCATCAAAGTGACATTCGAAATATCTTCCGTGATCTGATCGGTATCAGCCACCAGCGAGACTTCCTCCAGAAAGTAAGCAAGCGAGAGTTCAGGCTCTGTTTCATCGTATTTGGTAGCCACCGAAATAAGCTCCATCACGTTTTCATAGCGCATTTCTCCCTCTTCTGTGCCGTCTTCTGTCAGATGTTTTTTGAAATCTATCTGTTTCACGATCTGGCGAAGGAACTCTGAAACGTGCAAATCCTGCGCCCGCTTCTGAAAATTTATGA
>JAZDNJ010000116.1:0-9456 GCA_043800105.1 Patescibacteria group bacterium | reverse complement strand
GGCCAGATTCATTATACCCTTACTAAAACCGAAGCACGCATACGTGATGTCCAGGAAGAAATCGATCGGGCTGAACAAGAGGGACTGGATATGAAATTTGCCAGGCTCGAATTTAACCGTGCTATCTCTGAAATATATTTTGTTTATGCCTGGATAGCATTCCGGAAATATAAAGGAAAACGACCGGGAAAGGCCAATAAGGAAGAAGTTGTTTCCGCTATCGAATATGCGGAAAAAATGGACCGCAAATACCATTTTCATACCCGTTTTGCCGAACAGGTAAAAAAACTCAGGAAAGCGCTATAATCAGCTACAATTAAATGGACACGTATAATCTTTACCAGGAACTAATCAAGCCTTTCTGGGCGCCGCCAGCCTGGCTTTTCGGGCCGGTCTGGATGGTTTTGTATGCGCTGATCTTAATTTCTTTCGGAACGGTTTTTTATAAAATCTGCAAAAAGAAATTGCCGATCGCGATATCGCTCCCTTTTGCCTTAAATATAGTTTTTAACATCGCTTTCACCAATATTCAGTTCGGCCTGCAAAATAATATTCTGGCCGCAATTGACATTCTATTAGTCTTGGGCACCATTATTTGGATGATGGTAGTGATCTATCCAAAAGTGCGCTGGATCGCCTACGTCCAAATCCCCTATTTAGCTTGGGTCGCCTTCGCAACCGTACTGCAACTGACAATCACTTATCTGAACTGGTAAAGCGTTTGACTTCACAAGCCTTCCCGACTACAATCGTGTCAAAGCGTCTGAGTCCCGCCTTAGCGGAACCCGAGGCACTCAGAAACTAATGAGTGTTTTTTTATGCCATCAAACATGTTCAAAGAAGTCGACCCCAAACAATCGTTCCCCGAGCTCGAAGAGTCCATTCTGGCCTACTGGGAAGGCGCGGACATTTTTAAAAAATCCATCGAAAACCGCACGAAAGAGTATGTTTTTTACGATGGCCCGCCTTTTGCCACCGGACTCCCCCACTACGGGCATCTTCTGGCAGGGACGCTGAAAGATGTGGTACCACGCTACTTCACCATGCAGGGCTATAAGATCGAGCGCAAGTGGGGCTGGGACTGCCACGGTCTTCCCGTGGAGAATATTGTGGAAAAGGAACTAAGCCTGAACAACAAAACTGACATCGAGCGCTTTGGCATCGGCAAATTCAACGAAGCCTGCCGCGCCGTGGTTTTAAGGTACGCCAATGAATGGAAAAGTACCGTGCGACGCATGGGCCGCTGGGTGGATATGGAGAACGACTACAAGACGATGAACCCTGAGTACATGGAAAGTATCTGGTGGGTGTTTAAAAGTCTGTGGGACAAAGACCTGATTTACGAAGGGCATAAAGTAGTGCCTTACTGCCCAAGATGCGCCACCCCGCTTTCGAATTTTGAAACCAACCAGGGTTATGCTGATAAGCAGGACCCTGCCCTGACGGCCAAATTCGAACTGGAAAACGAGCCGGGCACCTATCTGCTGGCCTGGACGACCACCCCGTGGACATTGCCCAGCAATCTGGCCATCGCCGTTGGCCCGAATATCACCTACGCCAAAGTGAAAGATAAGAACGGTGAAATCTACATCATGGCGCTGGATCGCGTGCCGCACTACTACAAAGACCCGGCCGAATACGAACTGATGGAAGAGACGCTTGGCAAAAAGCTCAAAGGCCTGAAGTATAAGCCCCTGCTCCCCTACTTCGCCGACAAAAAAGAACCCAAAGCCTTTACCGTTACAACCGGCAACTTTGTGAGCATTGAAGACGGCACGGGCCTTGTGCACATGGCCCCCTACGGCGAGGACGATATGGCTATCATAACAGGACTTGGTGTGGAGCTGGTGGACCCCGTGGATGCCGAAGGAAAGTTCACCGAACCCGTTTCCGAGTTTAAGGGACTTTCGGTTTTTGACGCCAACCCGCTGATCATCAAAAAACTGAAAGAAGAAGAAAAGATTGTCCGCCACGAGACTATCAACCACAGCTACCCCTTCTGCTGGCGATGTGACACGCCCCTGATTTATCGGCCAATCAGCACCTGGTTTGTGAAAGTCGAACAGATGCGCGAGAAACTGATGAAGACCAACAAAAAGATCAACTGGATCCCCGACCACATTCAGGAAGGCCGCTTCGGCAAATGGCTGGAAGGCGCACGCGACTGGGCCGTTTCCCGCAACCGATACTGGGGCGCTCCCCTGCCAGTGTGGCGCTGTGACTGCGGCGAAGTCAGGTGCATCGGAAGTATTAAGGAACTGGAAAAGCTGACCGGCCAAAAAGTGAATGACCTGCACAAGCACAAAATCGACCATCTGACTTTCCCCTGCCCCAAAGCCAAAACCACCGAATTCATCTATGTTCGCCACGGGGAAACCGACTACAACAAAGCAAA
The DNA here is from genome assembly GCA_043800105.1 of Patescibacteria group bacterium. Classification (GTDB taxonomy): domain Bacteria; phylum Patescibacteriota; class Gracilibacteria; order UM-FILTER-43-11; family UM-FILTER-43-11; genus JAFGTE01. Next base: position 7,061 of record JAZDNJ010000116.1, on the reverse strand, counting down.
CCGATGGCAGGGGTCCACCGACAATGAGCTTAACGAAACCGGCATCAGGCAAGCCCATAAAACCGCTGAAAAACTCAAAGGTGAAAAATTTGACCTCATTGTCAGCTCCACTCTGAAACGGGCACGGCAAACCGCCGCAACCATCAGCGAGGCGCTAAAGCTGGAAGTCGTTTATGAAGAAGGCCTGCGCGAACAGGATTTCGGAGACTGGGAAGGAAGAACTGAAGAGGATCTTGAAAAAGAATATAACACAGACCTGAACAGCCTTCGTAATATGACACCGTCTAACGGAGAACCTTTTGACACTGTCATCAAACGTGTCGGCCGGGTGCTGAGCAAATACCGTGACAAAAAGATTCTCGTGGTGGGACATGGTCACGTGTATTTTGCCGTACTCTGTTACGCACAGGGCAAAACACTTGACAATGCATGCCGTGAGCCGCACGACAATGGCACACCGTACACAATCAGGTACACCGACCTTATGCGCCGTATTCCCGAAGTGCTGGACTGCTGGTTTGAAAGCGGTTCGATGCCCTACGCCCAGCTTCACTACCCTTTTGAGAACAAGGAAAAGTTCGAAAACAACTTCCCCGCCGAATTTATCGCCGAAGGGCTGGACCAGACAAGAGGCTGGTTCTACACCCTGCACGTTCTTTCGAATTCGCTTTTCAGTAAGCCAGCCTTCAAGAACTGTATTGTGAACGGCATTGTGCTGGCCGGGGACGGGCAGAAGATGAGCAAGCGCCTGAGCAACTACCCCGACCCGAACCATATTTTAAACACCTACGGCGCCGATGCCCTGCGCTTTTATCTGATGAATTCCCCTGTGGTGAAGGCCGACGACATGCGCTTCTCGGAAAAAGGCGTGTCGGACGTCGTGCGCAACTTTATTCTGCCGATCTGGAATGCCTACAGCTTTTTTACCACTTACGCAAACATCGATAAATGGAAGCCGGGCAAGGCTGCCAAATCGACCAGCAAATTAGATAAATGGATCCTCGCGGAGCTGAACAAATTAATTGTTCAGGAAACCGAATACATGAATGGTTATGATTTACAGAAAGCCAGTAACGCCATGTACTCGTTTGTGGATAGCCTGACCAACTGGTACATCCGCCGTTCCCGCCGACGCTTCTGGAAGCCTGCCCACCATCTTCTTGGCGGGTCCGAAAACGACGCCGACAAAAAGATGGCTTATTCCACTCTTTTCAGGGTGCTCACCACCCTCTGCCGGCTCATAGCACCATTCACCCCATTTGTGAGTGAAGAGATCTTCCGCAACCTGACCGGCGAGGAATCAGTACACTTAAGCGACTACCCCAAAGCCGCCAAAGGCAAAACCGACGAAAAACTAATGGAAGAAATGTTCATTGCCAAAACTATTGTGAGCCTGGGGCTGGCCAGCCGCGCCAAATTAAAAATCAAAGTGCGACAACCGCTGGCCAAAGTTCAGATCGCCCTGGCCGACCAGTACGATAAGACCCTTTTAAAGGACGAGCTGGAGATCATCAAAGAAGAACTCAACGTAAAAGAGGTCGAGATCATCGACAAACCCGGCGACCTGGCTACCGTTATTGCCAGGCCCAACGCCAAACTGCTGGGCCCCAAATACGGCAAAGAAGTTCAGACGATCATTCAAACCGCGAAATCGGGCAACTTTGAACGACTGGATAACGGCAGCATTAAGGTTCTCGATTACGAGCTAACGCCCGAAGAGATGGAGATCGCCTACCTGGGAAAAGAAGGGGCGGATATTGAGACCGAAGCCGGCATATTAGTTGCCATAGATACTGCTGTAACGCCTGAACTCGAAATGGAGGGTAAAGCCCGTGATCTGGTGCGTCAGATTCAGGAACTCCGCAAAGCCGCCGGCTACAAGGTGGACGACCGCATAACCGTGGCTCTGATTGGCGCCGACCCGGCCATGCTGGACACTTTTGGCGACTATATTAAAGCCGAAACCCTTGCCACCGAAATTGTCGGAGAAATGGAAGACGGCGACCAGTTTACTGAAATGGATGAAATTACGATTAAAGTCAAAAAGTAATTATGATAAAATCTAACCCGTGATCAGACGCTTTGTTTTACATCTTCTGGCCAACGCCGCGGCGTTATACTTCATTTCCATTGTGCTGGAAGGCGATTTCGCGGTCACTGGCGGAATTAAAGGCTACCTGGTCGCCGCCCTGATCTTCGGTTTTCTGAACAGCCTGGTCAAGCCGCTGCTCAAACTTCTTTCACTTCCTTTGATTCTGATCACAGCGGGGCTTTTCAGCTTTGTTCTGAATATGGTCATAATCCGGCTCGCCAAATACGCGCTCGGCGTGCTGGCCTTTGAAGGAATAGGCGTGCAGATCGAAGGAATAAGCACCTACTTTTTCGCGGGCCTTTTGCTGGCCATTGCCAACTTCCTGATTCACTGGCTCACCCACAAATAAAGCAAACTCACGGCTTATTCCTGATTTGGGGTGTATTGCGCCATGGCCTCTTTGCTGATAATCCCGTTTTCCGCCAGCTGATCAGCGTAGGAATCCATGGTAATCATCCCCTGCTGAACGCCTGATTCCATGGCGGTTCTGAGTTGCGCAAGACTGCCCCGCTTGATTATGTTCCTGACCCCCTTATCGGTCACCAGAACTTCGTAGACCGCCACACGCCCCGGCTGGTCCACACGGTCCAGAAGATCCTGGGACATGATAACCGCGAGGTTTTCGGCAAAACGGTCCTGCATGATTTCCTGTTCCTCATGGGGATACATGGCAATCACATGCTCAATGGTCTGGAGGACATTCTTGGTGGGAACGGAGGCGATTACCAGATGACCGGTCGCGGCCAGATTAAGCACGGCATCCATGGTTTCCCTGTCATTGATTTCACTGATCATGATGATATCAGGGTCTTCACGCGTGGAGGAATGAATGGCATTGGCAAAAGTCAGAGTGTCTTTGCCAAGTTCCCGTTGTGAAAAAATGGACTTATTCTCCTTGAAAATGTGTTCGATTGGGTTCTCGATCGTGATCACATGATACACAAAGGTATCATTCACATAGTCCAGCATGGACTGAATGGAAGTGGACTTACCGGAGCCGGTCGTGCCCGTAACCAGAATGAGCCCCTGACGAAGCGAAAGAAACCGCTTCATGACCTCGGGAATACCCAGTTCTTCCATTTTGGGAAGATGTTTGGAGATCATCCGCATCGCGGCCGTAAGCTTTCCGCGGCTGAAGTATACATTAGTGCGAAAACTGACGCCTGAAGAATGAATATAAGAGAAGTCTATTTCCCGGAGCGTCCGCAGACGCTTCTGTTCAGCTTCACCTGGCAGCATTTCCTTCACCATGGCTTCCGTATCGGCCTTGGACAGCTTTTCGATGTTTTCGACAAACACAAACTTACCCCCCACCCGCAAAGCAATGCGGCTGTCTTCTCCGAAATGGATATCAGAGGCGTCCTGTTCAATCGCGATGCCGACCAGCTGATCAAGCGTAATGCCGGCACTTGATACGGGAACAGGAGCTTCCTTAGACGCCGGAACCGCCGCCTGCTGAATTTTTTGTTCTTCTGCCATGGATTTGGTTTTAATTCTATCTGTATATTATAACAAAAAAATGGCTTGTTTGCAATGCCCGCGTCGAAAAAGCCGCGGAAATCATGTATAATGACTGCAGAATAACAAAAATAAACCATGAACTGGCAAATCCCGCTCGCTTTTCTCGTCGGCCTGATCATCTTCATTCACGGCATCGAGAATTTCAGCCGTGAAGTGCTGTCATTCGCGGGAGCGCGCTTTCGCCGCATGCTTCGCTACGCCACTAAAAACCGCTTTATAGCGGGGCTGGTAGGCATGGTGGTAACAGGCCTTATACAGTCCAGCGCGGCCACCACCGTGATTACGATCGGGCTTGTGAGCGCGGGCATGATCTCGTTCGCCCAGAGTCTGGGAGTAATCTTCGGGGCCAATGTGGGTACCACGATTACCGCCCAGCTGGTAGCCTTTAAAGTCACCGCTTACGCGCCTTTTTTCATAATTCCTGGCTTTTTGATCAGCCTGCTGAGACGCCCTTACAAATACATCGGCAGGGGTATCTTTTATTTCGGCCTAGTGTTTTTCGGTCTCGGCCTTGTGTCTGACGCCATTACGCCGATTAAAACCAATCCGGAAGTCATTCAGCTCTTTTCCAGTCTTTCCAGCCCGGCACTGGCCCTGCTGCTGGGCCTGGCATTTACCGCCCTGATCCAGTCCAGCAGTATCACCACCGGCCTGGTAGTGGTGCTGGCGGGAAGCGGGATTATGCCGCTGACTCAGGGGATTATGATTATGCTGGGCAGTAACATCGGTTCCACGGTGACCGCCATGCTGGCTTCGACCAGGCTGAGCCTGCACGCCAGACGCGGAGCCGCGGCCCACCTGCTGTTTAATGTTATCGGCGTCCTTCTGATTATTCCGTTCTTAACGCCCTTCACACGCCTTATTGAGTTTATCGGCGGCTCGGAGGCCCGGCAGATCGCCAACGCCCACACGATTTTTAACGTGGCCGCGGCCATTTTGTTCCTGGCATTTCTGAAACCGGTCCGGAATCTGGTCATATGGCTTGTCCGGGGCGATGAAAAAGAAGTGCTGATCGGCACCCGTTACCTGAAAGATGAACTACCGAAATCAAATGCAAAAGCCTTCACCATGATTGAAAAGGAAATCTCTTATTCCCTCGAAACGGTCTTCGATTTCTACCAAATCGCCATCCGGTCTGTCACAAACCCGGAAAAGGCCAACATAAACGCCGTGGATAAATACGAAGTATTGGAAGACCTGCTGGACGACAGAATCGAAACAGCACTTCTGGAACTTTCGCGCCATCCGCTTTCAGAAAAAGAAGCCAAAAAGATAATTCTATTGGTACGCATATCGAATCTGGTGGAACAGCTTGGCGACACCGCCAAAAACCTGGGAAGACTCCCCCGCTCCGGCAAAGTCTCCGCCCCCTCGCTTTCACCGGAAGCCCTGAGCGGTATCGAAAACATTTATACCCGCATGAACGAGCCCTTCGCCGCCATTAAAAAAGAATTCCCCCGCCCCATTGCCGGCTATACCAAACTGGTCCGTCACCTGGACACCGTCCGGCCTGCTATTGCCCGCGGTTATTCCCAGCACGTAAAAAGGCTTAAAAAGCGTCAGGCAACCGGCGGCAGTATTTTTGTGGAATCCTCCTCGCTCCTGGAAGACGGAACGGACCGGCTTAAAGAAATTCTTAAACTCTGCCAGCAGTACGCCCGCCTGCGCTAAACTACAAATTTACCAAGTGATTCCTGACAAAAATCTGCGTCGCCTCCACCGTCTGGTCTTTAACGGAAGCCGGACTTTCAGCCACCCAGACGGCAAAATTATAAAGCTCCTGATTGTCTACCTTAAGCCATTTTCGATTTTTGTGCAGAAATACAAAAAGGCTTGTGACCGCAATCCGTTTATTGCCGTTTTGGAAGGGGTGGTTCTTAACGAGCAGATAAAAAAGGATGGCCGCTTTCTGCGTTAAACCTGGATACAAATCCTGCCGGCCGACCGTTTGAAAAGGCATGGCCAGACAGCTTTCCAGCTTGGCCGGGAAACGCGTGGAAAAGGGCGGAATTGGCTCATCCCAGGCCATCCAGTTCATCGCCAGCGTGTGAGCGATCATCTGCACCTCCCCAATAGTCAGTCCTTTCACCATAATTACGCGTCTTTTAATAATCGAAGAGTTTCCCCATATTCGGCGATTGTCTTTTTGACTGCCTCTTCAATTTCCTTTTTCTGCCCTTTGGAAACCCCCTTTTCAGAAACAAACGGCAAATCGTCATGCGCGATTATATAGGCATGACCAACTCTTTGGGCGGTAATTTTACCAGCCCTGATCTGATTGATTAAAGCCACTTTGCTTATACCAAGCAGATCGGCCGCTTCCTGTGCGGAATAATATTCTTTCATGTCTTTATGTTAACATTTGTTAACTAAAAAGTCAACAAGTTTACATTTGTTAACTAAAAAGGACTTTTGATCTGCTTCAGAATCGGATTGGTTACAGCTGTATAAATCTGAGTCGTCGTAATATTAGAATGACCGAGTAATGCCTGCACATAGCGCACATCGGTGCCATTTTCCAGAAGATGTGTGGCAAAACTGTGACGCAGTGAATGAAATGTCGCCGCCTTTCTGATACAGGCATTACGTAAACCGTTTTCAAATATCTTCCCTGCCGTTCTGGTCGTCAGTCTGCCGCCCCGCTGACTATCGAACACAAAGTCCCCTGCCTGCTTCCCGTTCATCTGCCACCGAAGTTCTTCACACAGCTTATTTGACACCAAACTAATTCTGTCCTTCCTGCCTTTCGCTTCTTTGATATGAATGGTCAGCTCCTCCAGCTGAATGTCCCGCACCCGCAAACTGACTGCCTCACTCACCCGAAGACCTGCCCCGTAAGCCAGAGCAACCAAAAGCCGGTGCTTCCGGTTCTGAATCACTTTAAGAATCCCGGCAATCTCCTCTCTCGACAAGACCACCGGCAGTCTTTTTGACCGCTTCGCGAACTGCAGGTCGATCTTTTTATAGCTCTTAGCCACTTTGTAATAATAAAACTTTATCGCATTCAGATATACGTTAACCGACTGCGACGAATAGCCCCGCTCCTGCTTTTCGATCAGAAACCGCTTGATGTGCTCAACATCCGGTTCCCGGTAGTCATAATGCTTCAGCCCCAGATACTCACGCAGGCACGCCAAATAGCTTTTGGCCGTCGACCGGCTGTAATTGCGTAAAGTCAGCACGTCCTTTGTCCGCTCTAAACATTCTTTCATCATAATAATAACTGTTAATACTAATATTCATCGGGATACAACTTTAAAGGAAAGAGATTTTATCTTGAATTTAGCCACACGTCAAGGTATCCTGACTAAATTATCCCCAGTTTTTTATCGGGCTTTTTGACTTAACGGCTTTCTTCTAAAGGGGAAATGGGTTATTAAAAGTGACGCAACATCATTTTAACCCCCATTTCCCATGAGCAAATATATACAAGACTGCATAAGAAACA
>JAZDNJ010000113.1:0-2124 GCA_043800105.1 Patescibacteria group bacterium | reverse complement strand
TGCCTACCGGACAGGCAGGCGGCAGGCAGGCAAAGATTTTCACCGTAGGCGGCGCTACCTTTGATATCTTTGTTCAGGCGGATGATCAGTCCATCATATCGTTTCAGACTCCTGATTCTTTTAAGAAGTGGCTCAGTTTTCCGCATGGTGGAAAAGTTAAAGTTAACCAGGTGCTCGAAGCTTTTGGCGGCGGCGCCACCAATACGGCCGTTACTTTTGCCCGGAACGGATTTGATGTTTGTTTCGTGGGTAAGGTGGGCAAAGAATATGGTGACAGGGTTTTTGACAACCTTAAAAAAGAGGGGGTGGACTGCCGTTATGCCGGGCTGACTTCCCGTGATAAAACGGGATTTTCCACCATAATCAATACCTTTGACGGCGACCGCACTCTGCTAGCTTATCCGGGGGCGAATCGGTTTTTTACCGCCAAAGATCTTCCGATCGCAGAACTTAAGCAGGCTGACTGGATTTTTCTGAATCATCTTGCCGGAGGCGGGGAGGATATCCATAAGGCGCTGATCTCCATTCTGAAAGCAAACCCGAAGATCAAACTGGCCTGGAATCCCGGACATGAACAGATTGTGCAGGGGGTTAAAAAATGGAAAGAGCTTTTGAAACGTACGGAGATTCTTTTTGTAAATAAAGAGGAAGCGGCCGACTTCAGCCGTGTTTCCTACAATCCTGCCGGGGTTAAAAAAGATGACCCGAGAGCGCATGTGAGCAGTCACCGTAACATTCTTCCGCCGTACGCGGATGATGTAGCTGATATCTTAAAGCTTTTCGCTGATGTCGGTGTCAGGAACACTGTGATTACAGATGGCCGGAACGGATCTCAGGCTAGTGACGGACAACGGCATTACTTTTGCCCGGTGATGTCCCATAAGCGCGTTGATACTCTGGGGGCGGGAGATGCCTTTGCCAGTGGGTTCACGGTAGCCATGATGAAAAGTTTGCCCTTGAATACTGCGCTGATATATGGTACACTCAATGCTGGTAATGCCGTTATGCACCCCGGTGCCCAGAACGGACTGCTGACCGCTGAACAGATGACGGCGGCCCTCCGCAGGAGCGAAATCAAAGTAAAATCCACTAAACTTTAAATTAAAAACTCTAAACTCTAAATTCGAACAAAAAAATGAGCGATAATAACAAAGCCCTTGAGGCAATTGAAGCCGCGGAAGCGGCTCTGAAACTGGCAAAACAATACTTGGGACAGGAAGGTACTTATCCGGCGGGCCGAACTTCCAGGTCTTATTCCGATAAGGCGGCCACTTTGTCCGGTGGGTCCGGTGAGGGCAGGGTGATCGAGGGGGTCTTTGACGGCCAGAACATGGTGGACAAAAAGGGCGCTGTGCATCCTGTTCCGGCGAATTACGCCAGCAAATCCAAGCTGATACCGGGTGATGTCCTTAAACTTACTGTGACTGATGAAGGTAAGTTTTTGTATAAACAGATCGGACCGATTGAACGTCGCACTGTGATCGGACCCCTGGTTCACAATAACGGTCAGTACCAGGTACTTGCAGAGGGCAAGGCTTACAATGTTCTGCTGGCTTCCGTGACTTATTTCCGGGCGTCTGTCGGGGATGAAGTCACTCTGATTATTCCTATGCATGAAGAATCTTCGTGGGGTGCCATTGAGGCGGTTCTTCCTAAGTTTGATGATGTGGAGGAGGCTCCGAAAAAAACCCGGAAGTCCAAGAATATGCTGGATCTGGAAGACGAGCTGGATATTTGATTGGTGATTTTTGATTTATGATTTATGATTAGAAATGAGTCATTAATCTTTAGTTATGTCTGCTACTATAAAACGTATACATGCCCGTGAAGTGCTTGATTCACGCGGCAACCCCACCGTGGAAGTCGAGGTTTCAACGGGTGATTTCACGGCATCGGCTATTGTGCCGAGCGGGGCTTCTACCGGTGTACACGAAGCTGTGGAACTTCGGGATGGTGATAAAAGCCGTTATGGCGGAAATGGTGTGCTGAAAGCGGTGGAAAACGTTAATACGGTCATCGCGAATGAATTTCTGGAGGGGGATGTCCGTAATCAGAAAGAAATTGACCGGCGCCTGATTGATATGGATGGCACGCCAAACAAAGGAAAGTTGGGGGCCAATGCCA
>JAZDNJ010000102.1:0-7247 GCA_043800105.1 Patescibacteria group bacterium | reverse complement strand
CATTTCCCCTTTAGAAGAAAGCCGTTAAGTCAAAAAGCCCGATAAAAAACTGGGGATAATTTAGATTTTAGTGCTTTACAAAATATTTAAATTATGCTAATATAAACATCCATTTATTAACTTATCAATGCGTAATATGTCTAAAATACTACAGGAAAGAGCACTAGTTTTACTTGAGGAAGCAAAAAAAAGGGATGAATTGGACTACAGTATCGAAGATAGATTGGCAAGACTTCTTGGAGTGGAAGCCAGATCTAAATTAGGAGAAGTACTCGAAACTGCTTCTGCTCCTGAAGAGGAAAAACGGGGACTCACCCCCGAACAGCAGACTAAACTTCTTTCCACCCTCGAGGCCCGTTTTGGCGAAGAGCCCAAACACTACAAACGCCCTCAGGGAATAAAATTCGATCAGGTGAAATCATTGCTTGAAGCAAATCCTGCCGTAATGGTCAGTCTTGCGCAAATGGAGAATACCGATGGATTACCTGATATTATCGCCGAAAGGGGAAATGCATATATATTTGGCGATTGTTCGGCTGAATCTCCGAATCGCCGTGATCTCACCCGTGACCAGGCGGCAGAAATGGCCAAAGCATTCGGCGTAAAAATGATGCCATGGGGCCTTTATAGCGATATGGTGGAGAGGGGGGACTTTGACATATTTGACCATAAAACCATGAGCTGGCTGGGAGAAGGTATGGATGAAACTGATGATGAAGCTGATGAAGGAGCGGAAGGTTTCGCGACAGTCGGTCATCCCAGCTACGAAACTGATCCATACTATACAAACTGTACCAAATCCCAAATTGCCAACGGTCATCACCCGACAATCGGCTGGCGAGGTATCGTATTACTTCCTAAAGTAAAGTAGCCGGCACCATTAGTGTAAAAAGGCTCGTTTTCCGGTAAATACCATGGCAATGTCGAGGGCGTCGGCCGCCGCGATCACGTCTGCATCTTTAATCGACCCGCCCGGCTGGATGATAGCGGTAATTTTATGTCTGGCGGCGGTTTCCACACTGTCGGGGAAAGGGAAGAAGGCGTCGCTGGCCAGCACGCTTCCGGTTTCACGGCCTTCCGCTTTTTTGATCGACAGTTCCACGGCATCCACCCTGCTCATCTGCCCCGCCCCGATACCCATGGTAGCTCCGTTTTTGGCCAGAACAATAGCATTACTCTTTACGTGTTTGACCACATGCCAGGCAAAGAGCAGATCTCGCATTTCTTCCGTCGTCGGCTTTCGTTTGGTCACCACTTTTAGATCAGCTTCCGTGACGCGCGCGGTGTCCAGATCCTGAATAAGCACCCCGCCAGACACTTTGCGGTAAGTTCTGGCAGGCGGTTCCGGTTTAACTTCAGGCAGTTTCAGCACCCTGAGATTCTGTTTCGCCCCAAAGATCTCCGGGACATCCTTTTCGTAACCCGGCGCCAGAACCACTTCAAAAAATTTGCTGACAATTTCTTCGGCAATCTTTTTCGTCACGGCCCGGTTGAAAGCGATAATTCCGCCAAACGCCGATTTAGGATCGGTTTCGTAAGCGAGTTTATAGGCTTCATCAATCTTTTTTGCCGAAGCGATACCGCAGGGGTTGGCGTGTTTGATAAAGGCCACCGTCGGTTCACTGAATTCCCGTACCAGGCTCAGCGCCCCGTCCGCGTCCATGATGTTATTGTAGGAAAGTTCTTTACCCTGAAGTTGTTCGGCGTTCACCAGGCTGGCTTCTTTGTGGCCCGGAATATCTGCATAAAAAGCGGCTTTCTGATGCGGATTTTCGCCGTATCTGAGATCCTGAACCTTCTTCACCATAAAACCGTCGACCTTGTCGCCGGAAAGGTAGCCGACGATCATGGCGTCGTAACGCGCTGTCAGTTCAAAGACTTTTTCAGCCAGCCGCCTGCGAGTTTCCGCACTCGTATCGCCATTCTTCTCGATCTCCGCGCCCACCGCTTTATAATCCGCCGGATCGGTGACAACGGTGACAGACTGAAAGTTCTTGGCCGCGCTCCTCAGCATGCTGGGCCCGCCGATGTCGATCTGCTCGATGGCCTCCGGTTCAGTAACTTCATCCTTTTTAATTGTCACCTCAAAGGGGTAAAGATTCACCACCACCAGATCGATCATTTCGATACCGTTTTCTTTTGCCGCCTTCATATGTTCCTTATTCCCGCGAAGCGCCAGAAGTCCGCCGTGAATTTTGGGGTGCAGGGTTTTTACCCGTCCATCCATCATCTCGGGAAAGCCCGTATATTCGCTTACATCTTTCACTTCCACGCCTTTTTCCCGCAATAACTTCGCCGTGCCACCGGTCGACAGAATTTCAACGCCTTTGTCAGCCAGTTTTTTGGCGAAATCGGTAATATCGGCCTTATCCGAAACGGAAATCAGCGCTCGTTCGATCATGATGGGGATTTATTAGGTTAGTAAAGCCAGTATAGCGGACTTCGACCTTACCCATCAAACAATTTTGCTTATTACCCGTGCATACTTCTTTTCGGCAACATTGATCCGGCATTGCTGGAGCATTGTTCCATCAATGTTATATTTTTGAGGTAGGATTGTCGCGGAGCTTTGTACTTTACAGTTAAAAATGAATATGGTATCATTACACATGAATTATATTCCCAACCGCATGAATGCGAAACGTCGAGGTGCAAATAGGCCGGAAGAAAGGGCTGATATGGCGGAAATTGTTTTTGGCGTGGATATGAATGCTCAGCTGAGATCCAAAATTGAAGCTGATATTAAAATGGCGCTGGCAACTTTGGGTGTGCCGATTGCCGACCCGAATGGACAAATTAATCTGTTAACCGGCAACACAGACAGATCAATTCAGGAGTTTCGCGTGCCGGCTGAACATGCTAAACGAGTACGTGACGCGCTCACTGACGCGCTTGAAACGCGGGGGCTTCGGGCTATAACTGTCGGATCAAAAAATAAAATTGAAATTATCATGGCTCCTGCGGAGGAACAACGGAAAGCAATCGGCTACTAAGCAAAATACTCCACAGCATTCTTAAACAATTTTCCGCCTTCACCTTCTTCGGGAAGCGACTTATTTTCCCGTAAATATTTTTCTTTGAGCAGAGTGAAATCAGGGCGGTTGTGGAAGAACAAGTGTCTTTCGGGGTGGGGCATCAGCCCTAGTACCCGGCCCGATTCATCGCAGATTCCAGCAATATCCAGAATGGCGCCGTTCGGATTGTAGGGGTACTGCCCTTTAGCCGGCGAGCCGTCTTCTTTGGTGTAGGTAAACACGACCTGATCCTGCTTCTGTAATTGTTTCAATTCTTTTTCCGGCATATAAAAATTTCCTTCCCCGTGCGCAATCGGAACAAAAAGTTTTTTAATTCCTTTCGTCCACACGCATTTTTTGGATTCCGTTTTCATATGCACCCAGCGGCAGGTGTAGCGATTGTTTTCGTTTGCCATCAGGCCGCTCTGACGCTCGCCGTATTTTTCATCCAGCGCTGGCGCAAGGCCCAGGGCTGTCACCACCTGAAAGCCATTACAGATTCCAATGACCAGTTTATCTTGTTGCACGAATTGCAGAATTTCTTCCCGCAGATTATTGGCCACACGGTTGGCAAACGCTTTTCCGGCGCCGGTGTCATCACCATATGAAAAGCCCCCCGGAATGCCGAGGATCTGGTAATCATCGAATTTTTTCCGGCAGTCGATCAGGTCGTTGATATGAACAATGTCGGATCTGGCACCGAACTTTTCGAATGCGTAAGCCATCTCTTCTTCACAGTTGATTCCGTAGCCGCTGAGGATAAGAGCGTTTGGTTTGGCCATTTAGTAATCTTTAAAAGTTTTTTTATAAGCTCTTTCAAGGTTTCCGATTTGTGTATCCAGCACGAATTCGCCGCCAAGACCGGTCATCAGCACTCGCTGGTCGGCACGTACCTGGCCGATCAGCTTAGCGTCAGGCATCAGCGCTTCAAACTCTGCCCGCTTTTTGGAGTCGACCGTCACCACAAACCGGCTCTGCGATTCCGAGAAAAGCAGAAAGTCGTCACGCTCCACACCTTCGGCAGGAACATCCCGTAAATCAACTTCAATTCCAAACCCTCCGCCGATAGCCATTTTGGCTAAAGTGATTCCCAGCCCGCCCAGGCTCATGCTGGCCGTAGCCGACATCAAGTCTAGTTGAACCGCCTGATAAAATCGCCGGTAGCGGTCAAGCGCCACACCTGTATCCACCATCGGCACGCTGTTGCCAATAGCTCCGTGCATATGAAAGTACTCGCTCCCGCCCAGTTCATTTTTGGTTTCGCCGATCACGTAAATCAGATCACCCGGCATCTTTAAGTCCATGGTCTGGCAGTGGTTCACGTCGGGTATCACGCTGATGGATGATACCAGCAGGGTCGGCGGCACGGAGATTTTGATAGGGTCGCCTTTTTCATCAAATCCGCTGAAATCATTGAACATGGAATCCTTTCCGGAAATAAAAGGCGTGCCCATAGCCACGGTGACCTCATAGCAGGCACGGGCGGCTTCTTTGAGCTGCCCAAGCCGTTCGGCTTCGTTGCTGGAACACCAGCAGAAGTTGTCCATCAGGGCCATGTGGTCCACATTACCCCCCACAGAAACCGCGTTACGAATGGCGGTGTCAACCGCGGAGGCGGCCATATGGTAGGTGTCGATATCGCTATATCTTGGGTTAATTCCCTGCGAGGCGACAATGCCGCGGCGCTGGCCTAAAAGCGGCGCCGTTACCGTGGCCGGCCCGTTCACCCGTCCCTTTCCATGCAGCGGTTTTATGCAGGAACCCGCCTGCACTTCGTGGTCGTACTGAACCGAAATAAATTCATAACTGCACAGATTGTTCCGCGAAAGCATCTTCTGCATCACATCATTGAGTTTTTCGGGGCAGGTAAAATGCGGTTCTTCGTTCTTTGGGCGGGTGTAAGTACTGCGTTGTTTTTCCGATGGCAGGCCTTCGTGCAGAAAGTCCATCTCAATATCCATCACCATTTCGCTGTGATACGTGACTTTGCATCTTCCGCTATCCGTAAACGTTCCGATCACGTAAGCCTCAACACCCCGCCGCTTCATTAAATCCATAAACTGATCCAGTTTGGATTCCGGAACCGAAAGTGTCATGCGCTCCTGCGACTCGGAAATCCAGATCTGCCAGGGAGCAAGGTTCGCGTACTTGGTTTTTACCTTTTCCAGTTCGACTTCGCAGCCCCCCTGCCCACCGGCAGGCAGGCGCATATCGCGGGCCATCTCGGCCACGGAACAGGAAATTCCGCCGGCACCGTTGTCGGTAATACTGTTGTAAAGTCCCAAATCCCTGGCTTCTTTGGCAATGGCGTCGCTGAGTTTTTTCTGGGTAATCGGGTCGCCGATCTGCACAGCCGTAACAGGGCTTCCTGTATCGAGCGCTTCAGATGAAAAAGTCGCGCCGTGCACGCCATCGAGGCCCACAAAGCCGCCGATATTCACAATCTTATCACCCGCCTTCGCCGTTTTCTTCCAGCTGGGTTTTCCGTTGATTTCTTTGGGAATCAGGCCAATGGTTCCCACAAACACCAGGGGTTTTCCGCGGTAACGGTCTTCAAAATAAGCCCAGCCCTGCGGAGCCGGAATTCCAGACTGATTGCCGCCGGCATTCACCCCTGCTACCACCCCGTCCATAATCTGCCTTGGTAGCAGAGCCGGATTCTTCATGCCTTTCTGGCGGTATAGCGGCGTTTCGTCTTGCGGATTTCCGAAACAATAACCGTATCGGTTAATAATCGGTTTCGCGCCCATACCGAATCCCAGCGTGTCGCGGTTTACACCCACAATACCGGTGATCGCCCCGCCAAAAGGGTCGAGGGCTGAAGGACTGTTATGCGTCTCGGCCTTGTCGGTAATAATAAAATCTTTATTAAATTCTATGCCGCCCGAATTATCGGTAAAAACCGATACACAAAAATCCTTGTCGCCCTTATCCTTTCTGATCTTATTCGTGGCCGCTTTGATATAGTGTTTATAAATTCCGTCTTCGATTTCGTCGATGGGATCGCGAAAAATGGTGTGTTTGCAGTGTTCCGACCAGGTCTGGGCGATGGATTCGATTTCGACGTCCTTGGGTTTGTGCCCTTCGCGCCGGAAGTAATCGCGGATCACCTTTAAATAACCCAGCCTTAAAGCCAATGGCCCGCGGCGCGTGCCGTCCTCATCCAAAATACCCAGCTTCCCCAGCTTCTCCAGCTCTCCGTCGCTGATCTCCAGCTCCACGTCGTCAGCTTTGGGTTTTTCACTTATAGTCACTTTCGGAATCACCAGATCCATGCCGCCATCCTTTTCAAATTCCTCTTTCGATTTGATGCTGATGCGCTGGATCAGCGGATTCACAAGCGACCCGGCAATCCGGTAAGCCTGCTCACGGCTCAGGGCGCCTTGCAGGTAAGTGATATGGGAACTATGCACATTTTCTTCCGGCACCTTAAATTCTACATCCAAAAGGTCTTCAATGCTTTCGCGGGCGGTATGGCCCACATTATCCGTCACCCCCGGCATATAACCCGTTTCAATCGCAAAGTCAAAATCCTTCGGCGGCGTCAGTTTATCCACCGCATAGCCTTCAAAAATCGGGTTGGTCAGCATCTTGCCTATCCTCTCTTTTTCCTCCGCGCTGAACCGCTTGTTGACCGTATAAATATCCGCCGTTACCACCGCTTTCACCTTGTACCCGTCCGACTTCAGCCGGCTTAACCGGGTGGCAGCCCGATTATCTTTTACTGTGTTTCTGACTTCAAGCCGGAAGGCGCTCATAGCATGGAATAATTAAAAAAGGGCACCCTTATAGTAACACTCAGCATTTCTGTGGCTCAAGAGAAATAACATGAAGTGAATGGTAGGGCCACGGGGACTCGAACCCCGGTTGTCGGAATGAAAATCCGATGTCCTAACCCCTAGACGATGGCCCCTTGGACAGCAAGATTATTTTAAGGTGCAAAGGGAAAAAGTCAATTATAAACCCGATGACTTTATTTTTTCGGGTTTTTCACTATAATAAAAGCCACACTTAATTAAAAGAATCATGGAACCACAAGTTAAAACACATGCGCTTTCCCCCGAAATCGCCATCAGCCAGTACTTTGCGGCGGTCTACAAATGGATGACGGTGGCGTTGGGGATCACGACTGCGGTAGCCTGGTATGTAGCCGGTTCTGAAGTGTTCATCAATTACCTGATGACTCATTCGGGTCTTACTATTCTGCTGATCGTCGCGCAATTCGGTCTGGTG
>JAZDNJ010000085.1:0-16803 GCA_043800105.1 Patescibacteria group bacterium | reverse complement strand
TTTTTTAATTCTTTATTTATGTTTAAGAAAACAACTTTACTGGCACTCCTCTTTTCCAGTCTGTTACTGGCTGGTTGTAATCTTGGTGGTGGTGCTCCTATCGGTTTAGATGACGGTGATGAGGCTGATAAAACGGCTGTTGAACTTCCTGATGTGATCAAAATTGGCTACATCGGACCTTTAACCGGAAACGCCGCTGGCTATGGGCAGGATGTGAAAGCCGGAATTGAACTTTATTTTTCCGAAAATCCCACTATCGGTGACAGCACGGTCGAGGTTATTTACGAGGATGGCAAATGTAATGGTCAGGATGCCGCCAATGCCGCTCAAAAGCTGATCAACATCGACAAAGTTCAGGTAATTCTGGGTGGTCAGTGTTCCGGTGAAACTCTGGCGGCTGCACCGATTGCAGAGGCAAACAAAGTGCTGCTTTTTTCTGAGCTTTCATCCAGTCCCGATGTGACGACAGCCGGAGACTACGTATTCAGAAACTATCCGTCTGACGAGCAGGTAGCTAAGACCATGGTGGATGATATTCTGGCGAATGGCTTTGAATCTGTTGCCGTACTCACCGAACAGAGTGACTACGCTCAGGCCTATCGTGGAGCGATTGCCAGACATTTGGAGGCGGCTGGCAAAGAATCCGTATTAGATGAACCTTTTGCCGCTGATAATACTGACTTCCGCACATTACTTACCAAGGTTCAGGAGGTGGGGGCGGATGTTTTAATCGTTATTCCTCAAAGTCCTGTTGTTGGCGCTTTTGCTGTTAAGCAGGCGGCCGAACTTGGATTAAATATTCAGATTTATGGCGGAGACACGCTTCCGGCTCCTGATTTTTTCGATACCGCTAAAGATTCCGCTGAGGGTGTGAAAGCCGTTTTGGTGGCCGAAGACCCGGGCAGAACTGGCTATGCTGAGTTGGTTGCAAAATTACCTGAACCCCAGTCTGCGGCTGTATTTCCATTATTTGGTTACGATGCGGCAAATATAGTTGCCAATGGTATTGCTGAGGTTGGTTATGATGGAACTGCGCTTAAAGATTATCTTTATGCGATGCCATCGTTCAAGGGTGCAGCTAGCGATGTTAAGTTTGATGAAAACGGAGACAATAATGTTTCTGCAGGTGTGAAAGTTGCCAAGAATGGTGAGTTTGTATTTGTTACCGAATAATTTTCATGCAGATTTTGGTTAATGGAATCATTGTTGGGGGCATATACGCCCTGATGGCCATTGGCTTTAATCTCATCTTCTCATCTGTTCGATTCTTTCACCTTTTATATGGAATTATCGCGGTACTCGGTATCTATCTCACGCGATTCTTCCTTCTTAATTTCGAACTGAACTTTTTTGTAAGTATGTTCTTGGGGGCCGCCATGGCGGCCCTTTTGAGCATGGCCTTCTGGCAGTGGCTCTATAAACCGCTAATGGACAAGAAGGTTTCCAGTCTGGTTATGATGGTAGTGTCTTTTGGGGCGCTCATCATGGTTCAGAATCTGATCGCGCTGATTTGGAAGAATAATACTTATTCAATTTCTATTAGCGATACCATTAAAGAGGGCTATCACTTTTTGGGCGTCACCATTACTTTTAATCAGTTGGTTATTTTGTTTACGTCGCTGTTGTTGGTGATTTTGCTGGAATTGTTTCTGAATTGTACCAAATACGGCATGGCTATTAGGGCCATTGGTGACAATGCTGAACTGACGACCGTTCTGGGGCTAAGGACGAATCAGATAATCCTGATAGTTTTCTTTGTCGGCACTTTTATCAGTTCCGTCGCCGGCACTATGGTGTCACTCGAAATCGGTGTGAAGCCGACTTACGGACTCTTTCTTGTTCTGAAAGCCATCATTGCATCCATAATAGGGGGTATTGGAAGTATGAGAGGCGCCATGCTCGGTGGCCTTCTTCTTGGAGTGGTCGAAAATATCGGCATTTATTACCTTGGTGGTGGGTGGCAGGAAGTGACCGCCTTTATTCTGCTCACGGTTTTTCTGCTCTTTTTGCCTCAGGGCATGTTTAATAAAGTGCAAATTTCAAACTAAATGGATTACGTTTTACACCTCGCCATTGTTGTCACGATCTTTTCGATCCTTTCGATGAGTTTGAATTATGTGGCGGGCTATACAGGTATCCTTTCACTTAGTCATGCGACCTTTTATGGAATCGGGGCTTACAGTACGGCGGTTTTAACGACCCAATATGGCTTTAGCTTCGTTCCGTCGGTGATGGTGGGAATGGTTCTGACGGGTGTGATCGCCTATCTCGCTTCCTTTCCGATTCTGAAATTAAAAGAAGATTCGCTGGTGCTCGTTTCATTCGGTTTTTCCATCATCATGTTCAACGTGATGCTGAACTGGACGGATCTGACGAAGGGGCCGCTTGGGATTAAAGGCATTATGGCTCCGGAGATTTTTGGGCTTAATTTTTTCAGCAAACCTTTATTCTTTGCCTTGGTTTTACTTGTGGCTCTGATCACTTACTTCTTCTTCAGGCGAATTACCAGGTCGCCCTATGGAATTATTATAAAAGGGATTCGGGAGAATCAGACAGTGGTTGCGGTGAATGGTCATAATGTTTTGAGGTATCAGCGAAGTGTTTTTGTGGTAGGTGCGATTTTTGCGGCGATTGCCGGCAGTTTTACAGCGACTTTCCTGACCTTTATTGAACCCAAGCTTTTTGAACTTATGCCGTCGGTACTGATTTTGATCATGGTGATACTCGGCGGAATGGCCAGTCTGAAGGGGTCGGTTTTGGGAGCCTTAATTTTGATTCTGGTGCCGGAGGCTCTTAGGTTTCTAGGCCTTCCACCTTCCATTCTGGCCGAAGTTCAGCAGATGATTTACGGCCTTGTTCTTATTTTGGTTATGTACTTACGCCCTCAGGGTTTACTGGGAGAATATAAAATATAAACTCTTCATGCTCCAAGTTCGAGATATTAATCTCCACATCGGCGGGCTCAAAATCCTCAACAATCTTTCTTTTGATGTAAAAGATGGGTCGATTACGGGGCTTATCGGGCCAAACGGGGCAGGGAAGTCCAGCTTTTATAATGCTCTTTTTAATCTGTTTCCGGTTAACAGCGGTTCCATCAGGTTTGATGGGATAGAGCTTGTGGGTAAGACGCCTGACCAGATCAACCATTTGGGTATTGCGCGTACTTTTCAGGACAGCAAACTGCTTCCTCAGATCACGGTACTCGAAAATTTGTTGTTGGGAAGCAAATATCTGAATCCGGTGAACCTGCGTCGGGTGTTTTTTGGTCACAGGATTTTGAAGGAAGAATTTGAGAATGAAAAAAGGAAGGCGCGTGATCTCCTGAGAAAAGTTGGACTTGAGAACAGAGCGAATTCTCTGGCGAGGAATTTGTCTTTTGGCCAGAGTAAACTGATCGAAATCCTCAAAATCTTCATGTACGAAAGCAGGCTGGTTCTTTTGGATGAGCCTTTCTCAGGTCTTTTTCCGGAAATGATTAAAGTGATCAAGGGGCTAATTTATGAGCTCGTGAAAAGCGGTCGCACCATTATGTTTGTGGAGCACGATATGCGATTAATTTCCGAAATCTGCGACCATGTGATTGTTTTGGATGCGGGTTCGAAGATTGCTGAGGGAACGTTTGGACATGTTAAATCTAAACCCGAGGTTATTGAGGCCTACCTGGGGGATTAGTTTTGTGGATATTGCCCCAGCAATGCCCCAACAATGCCCCAACAATGTTCCACCAATGTTACTCAAATTAGATATAGATGAATGCAACATTACTAAAAGTCAGGAACCTGGACGTACACTTTGGACCCACCAAAGTGCTGCATGGTGTGGACTTTGAAGTCCGGAAGGGCGAAATTCTGATTCTGATGGGGCCGAATGGGGCGGGTAAAACGGTTCTGCTCAAAACAGTTTTCGGGCTTTTTGAAAAATCTGCCGGTGAAGTTGAGTTTGACGGCAAAGTCATCCACCCCAATCCCGTCAAAATGGTGGAAGCCGGCATGAGCTTTGTGGGACAGGGCAAACGGATCTTCCCCTCCATGACCATAGAGGACAATCTTAAGATGGGCGCCTTTCTTTGGACCGACAAAAAGATGATCGAGAGGCGAATCAATGAACTCATTCACTTTTTTCCGGTCTTAAAAAAGAAATTTAAAATGCTGGCCTTCAATATGAGTGGCGGCGAACAGCAGATCCTTTCATTGGCCCGCGCTCTGATGATGAATCCCAAGCTACTGGTTCTCGATGAACCGTCTATTGGCCTGGCCCCCAAAATCGTGCAGGATGTGTTTGAAAAAATTGCCGAGGTGAATAAGACTTTTGGCACCAGTATCGTGATTGTGGAACACAACTTAAAAAGCCTCCTGCACATCGCGCACCGCGGTTATATTCTGGTGAAAGGAAAAATTGCGATGGAGGGGCCTGTTGAAAAGCTTTCTGACAGTAAGACGCTTGAGAAAGTCTTTTTTGGGGAGCTGGCTTAGGGTACAATGTTCCTTGTTCTTAAGGTCCCGTAGTTCAACGGATAGAACAAGACACTCCTAACGTCTAGATGGTGGTTCGATTCCACCCGGGGCCACCACCAAATACCCTTGAAGTAGGTTCGACCTGCCTGCCGGCAGGCAGGTTCCTGTCGGGGCTACCATCTGATTGTTATACGCAGACTTACAAACAGTTCTATCCGAAGGAGGTTTATTAGATTTTTTTGTAAATATCTTTTCGGTGTCCCACAAGCAGAAAGAGCGCTTTGTTTTCATCAGTAAATAAATACACAACCCGGTAATCGCGTGTGATCCGAAATGAATAGAAATCCCGCAATTTTCCGTGTAATCCTTTGCTGTGTAATTCGGGATGGAATGGATTCTCTCTGAATATTTCTTCCAATTCGCCCAGTTTTTTTCGGATGTTTTTTGGTAATTTTTTAAAATCCTTCAAAAAATCCCTATTGTATTCCACTTCGATCATAACAGGTCCTTTATTGATTTGACTGTTTCATCAATTTCTCCATGCCTTGAACGGTGCAGGACCTCTTTGACGAATCCAGGCCGATATTCTCCTTCGGGATCTTCCTGCATGAACTGATCGGCCAGAGCACTCAGGCGGTTATATTCCCTCTCATCAATGATGACCTTGTTTGACTCTTTATCAGTTACAACAACGACCTGGTGCATGGCCAGCTCCAAAAAAGCGGCGAGATTTTTTCGCAATTCTGATGGTGAAACAATTTTGGGTAACATTATTTGTACAAAATTATGTATCTAATCATGTACATTATATAGTACCTAATTTGAAAAGTCAATGATTTATATTTTTGTTGTATAATCGGGCCATGAGGATTTGTAAATCATGTAAAGCAGGCTTTGAAGTCACCGATTCCGATCGGGCGTTTTATCAACAGGTTGATGTGCCGGAGCCGCACTATTGTCCCGCATGCCGTAATCAGTTTCGGCTGGCGTTCAGGAATGAGCGCGCGCTTTATAAGCGGAAATGCGACCTTTCAGGCAAATCCGTCATTTCGTTTTACCGATCGTCTTCGCCCTACAAAGTGGCGGCTCAGGATGTCTGGTGGTCTGATCGTTTTGATGCGATGGCTTATGGGCGGGATTTTGACTTTTCACGGCCTTTTTTCGAGCAGTTTAACGAATTGATGAAGGCCGTGCCGCACATGGCGATGATTGTTTCACATGGCGAGAACAGCGATTACTGCCCTTATTCCGTTTATTACAAAAACAGTTACATGTGCGTGTCTGGTGTGGTGGGAGAAAACATTCTGTATTCCTACTGGACCAATGATTCGCGTGATTGCGTGGACTGCTATGCCTGTTTTAATTGTGAGCTTTGTTATGAGTGCGTGGAGTGTGTGGGCCTTTATAATTCCATTTTTTGTAAAGACAGCAATCATTCTTCCAATCTGGCTTTTTGCGTTGACTGTGATGGATGTAAGAATTGTATTGGGTGTTTCGGGCTCAAAAATAAAGAATACTATGTCTTTAACCAGAAGGTTTCCAGAGAACAATTTGAGAAACAGATGACGGCGCTTCATCAAGACCGTGGGAAGCTGAACGGAATGATGGTTCGTCTGAAGACCCACATGCTAAATTACCCACAGCGGGAAGTACATAAGATGAATACTGAAAATTCCACGGGCGATTACCTGATCAACTGCCGGAACGCGCGCGACTGCTTTTTGAGTTTCGGTCTGGAAGATTGCTCTTATTGCTGGAATATCCCTCAGGGTGCTAAAGATTCCGCCGACATCAATTATTCGCCCAAAGCGGAACTGGTGTATAACTCAATGAGCGCGGTTAATGCTTACAATGGAATCTGTAATGTGTTCTGCTGGGATGTGAAAGATGTTTCTTATTGTGTGGAATCTTTTTATTCCAATGATTTGTTTGGTTGCGTGGGGCTAAAACGTGGTAAGTACTGTATTTTGAATAGGCAATATACCAAAGAAGATTATCTATCGCTCAGGGCGAAGATTGTTGAATATATGAAGAAAACGGGGGAGTGGGGTGAATTTTTTCCCGAATCGTTGTCTCCTTTTGCCTATAATGAAACAATTGCTCAGGACTTTTATCCTCTGAACCGTGATGAGGTACTTGCCCGTGGTTGGCTCTGGACGGAAGATGAGTTGCCGCTTCCTAAAGTGGAAAAAATCATTCCGGCATCCCGGTTACCCGATTTCATTACGGCGATTCCTGACGATGTGCTGAACTGGGCCATTGAATGCGAAGTGACTAATCGACCTTTTAGAATCATTCCGCAGGAACTTAAATTCTATCGGGCTCATCAGCTGCCATTGCCCCACCGTCATCCGGATCAGCGCTATCAGGACCGCCTGGCCTGGCTGAATCCGCGCAAGCTTTATGACCGAAAATGCGCCAAGTGTCAGACGGCTATCAGAACCACCTATTCTCCCGACAGGCCAGAGATTGTGTACTGTGAGCAGTGCTACCTGAAAGAAGTCTATTAGTTTAAGGTCACAGATTGTGACTTTAAACTAACTAAGATCAAAGCCAATCTGACGCTCTTTCTGACTGGGCGGCTGGCTAAGTTTTTCTATGGCTTGCCAGACTTTTCTGAACTCACGGTCATTGGAGTTGGAATGCTTGAGGAGAAAAGACTTGAGTTCAACTAGTTGTTTGGCTATTTCTTTATGTGAACTTAATAGTTCACGGAGTTTGATAAAGGTGCGTACGATTTCGACACTGACCGCGATTGCCCGTTCACTTTTTAACAGATTAGCTGCCATTACAACACCGTGTTCCGTAAAGGCGAAGGGCATGTAACGGCGACCACCACGCCCTTTGTTTGAGGTGCCAAATTGGAATCTCAAAGATTCCCATTCTTTTTGAGTGATCTGAAACGCGAAATCATCAGGGAATCTTTGGGTATTTCGCTTAATTGCCCGATTCAGTGCACCTGTTTCCACTTCATATAATTCAGCCAGATTTTAATCAAAAATCACTCTGCGGCCACGAATGAAGTATATTATTCCTTCAATCCGTTCGATGGGAACCAATGAAGTTGATACTTTTTTGCTCATAAAATACGCATTATTTTGAAGTACCATTTTGGTACTTCAAGTTTCTAGTGTCTTATTATAGTGAACATATGTTCACTTATCAAGCTCTTTTAAGGCTGTATAATTCAATCATGCAAAATTGTAAGCAGTGCAACGCAGGTTTTGATATCACTGATTCCGATCGGGAGTTTTATGAAAAAATGAACGTCCCGGAACCTACGTGGTGTCCGTCCTGCAGAATGCAAAGACGAATGACTTTTCGGAACGAAAGGAATCTGTATAAACGTAAATGTGATTTCTCAGGCAGGGATATTGTATCCATTTATCCTCCGAATTCTCCTTTTAAAATATATGACCAGTCAATTTGGTGGTCAGATCACTGGAACGCTATGAACTTTGGACGTGACTTTGATTTTAGCCGCCCCTTTTTTGATCAGTTCAAGGAACTGATACTGGAAGTTCCGAGAATTAATTTGCAGAATCGGAATAATGAGAATAGTGAGTACTGTAATGATTCGAATGATATGAGAAACTGTTATTTGTGTTTTAATGCGGAACAGGCCGAAAATTACTATTACTGTAACACGGGTGGTTTAGGGCGAGATTCAGTGGATCTGTTTTGGTGTATGGGCGTTGAACTCTGTTACGAATGCGTCAAAACTCACGAATCCTATCATTCACTCTGGTGTTTTAACTGTAAGGGCGTGAGTGATTGTTATTTTTGCGAAGATTGTATTAGTTGTAAAAACTGTTTTGGATGCGTCAACTTACGTCAAAAGGAATATTGCATTTATAACGAACAAAAAACAAAGGAAGAATTTGAAGCATTTATGAAGAATTTTGGTTTTGCCCATCCTACAATTCAACAGGCTAAGAAGAAGGTTGCTGAACTCCGCTTATCCTTACCCTGTAGAAATCTTCAAATTCACAATAGTGAGAACTGTGTTGGCGATTATATTTCGGATTCCAAGAACTGCACAGAGTGTTTTGACGTAATGAACTCGGAGAACGCGAAATATGTTTGGGATGGGCTTTTGACTAACAGTTATGATTGTTTTAATGCCGGAATGGACACGAATTTTGTCTATGATTCTCTGGCGGTCTATAGATCCAGTAATATAAAATTTTGCGACAAGTGTTCTCTGGGCTGTTCAGACCTGGAATATTGTGATTATTGCTTCGGCTGCGATCATTGTTTTGGGTGTGTGGGTCTGAACAAAAAGAAATATTGTATTCTTAATAAGCAGTATAAAAAGGAGGAATACGAAGCGCTTGTACCCAAAATTATCGAGCATATGAAGCAAGCTGCTGAGTATGGCGGGTTCTTTCCCGCGTCGCTTTCACCGTTTGGCTATAACGACTCCATGGCTCAGGAATATTTTCCTTTAACAAAAGAACGGGCGCTTGAAAAGGGTTTTTTGTGGAATGATTATGTTCGTCCGAAAACTCAGGGCGTCAAAAATATTTCCGCCAGCCGTTTACCGGACACCGTTGTCGAGACACCGGATGACATTTTGAACTGGGCGATTGAATGTGAGGGGCGCCTGCGGGATAGGCAGGCATGTGGTAATTCCTTTAAACTGATTCCTCAGGAGCTTAAATTCTATCGCACCCATAATCTTCCCGTTCCTCACTTGTGTCCTGATTGTCGGCATTATGCCCGCAAGGCAAAAATCAATCCAAGGGTTTTGTTTGATCGCCAGTGCGCCAAATGCGGTTTAGCCATCAAAACCACCTATTCTCCCGACAGGCCAGAGATTGTGTACTGTGAGCAGTGCTATCTGAAGGAAGTGTATTAGTTTAAGGTCACAGATTGTGACTTTAAACTAACTAAGATCAAAGCCAATCTGACGCTCTTTCTGACTGGGCGGCTGGCTAAGTTTTTCTATGGCTTGCCAGACTCTCCTGAATTCCTGATCCGATTTTTGGGCGTGTCTGAGAACGAAACTTTTCAGCTCATGCAATTCTTTGCTGAATTTGTCGCTGGATGTCAGCATTTTGCGCATCTGAATAAAAGCACGAACGACCTCAATACTCATTTTAACAGCGTGCTGACTGCGTAAAACATTGGCAAGCATAACGACACCGTGTTCCGTAAAAACATGGGGAAGATACTTACTATACTTTCCCCGCCCACTAGATGATTCCTTGTCTAAGGTGCCAATTTGGAACCTTAGAGAATTTGCGGTGCTGTCTAAGGTCGCAAATTGCGACCTTAAAGCTGTCCATTCTTCATTTGTCAGACAGAACGCAAAATCGTCGGGGAACCGCTCCCTATTACGCTGGAATTGTTCGTTTAGTCGTTTGGTTGTAACCCCATAAAGTATTGCCAGATCCCGATCAAGCATGACTCGTTGCCCTCGCAAACTATGAATCATATTTTCAATCGATTCGTTCATAAGGCTAATTCATTATGTAAGACTTTATTATAGTGAACATATGTTCACTTATCAAGGGATATTTAGGCTGTATAATCCACTTATGAGCACATGTAAACAATGCAATACTGGTTTTCAGATCACCGATTCCGATCGGGCGTTTTATCAAAAGGTAAGTCCGGTCTTTGGCGGTAAAAGGTTTCTGATTCCCGAGCCGGAACATTGTCCGGACTGCCGTCAGATTTTGCGGCTTCAGTGGAGGAATGAGAGGACGCTTTATCAGCGAAAGTGCGCCCTTTGCGGTAAATCGGTTATCTCCATTTACGCGCCGGACGGGCCGTTCATTGTTTACTGTTATAACTGCTGGTGGGGTGACGCCTGGAATGCGTTGGATTTCGGTCGTGATTTCGATTTTAACCGTCCGTTTTTTGAGCAGTTCGCTGAGCTTTTAAAGGCGGTGCCAAAAGCGGCTCTGGTGAATTACGCCGTAGAGAACTGCGATTACGACAATTACGTCAACGAATCCAAAAGCTGTCACCTGTGTTTCGGTTCCGGCTATATGGAAGACTGCATGTATATGGACTGGTCTTATCACGGAAAAGACACGCTCGACTGTTCTTTCAATACGAATTTTGAGCTTGGTTATATGAACGTCGATTGCTCTGACACTTATAGCTCGAAATTTTGTCAGGACTGTCACAATGTCAGTGACTGTGCGTATTCGTTTGATCTGCGTAACTGCAAAAACTGCCTTGGCTGTGTCGGCCTTCGGAGCAAGGAATATCATATTTTTAATAAGCCGTATACTAAAGAGCAGTACTTCGAGATGATTGAGAAGCTCAATGATCCAAAGCATGCTGAAAATATCCGGACAGAAGTCAAAAAGCTGAAAGCTAAGCATCCTCATCAGGCAAGCAGGCTTATAAACAGCGAAAACTGTACGGGTGATTATCTTCAGAATTCAAAAAATTCACATTATTGTTTTGAGGGCGTGAAGCTTGAGGACTGCAAATATATGTGTGACGTTTTTGTGGCTAAAGACTGTATGGACCACAACCGTACCGGCGAAACGGAACTCAGTTATTTTAACGGTGGCGGGGGTTACTACAGGAACACTTTGTTTTCGGCCATTTGCTGTGATTTTAAGTGGGGACTTTATTCTTTTGAATGCATGTACAGCAAGAACGTGTTTGGTTCAGTTGGTCTGAATCATAATGAATACGTTGTTCTGAATAAGCAGTATTCTGTTGATGAGTACAATGAGTTGATGCCTAAGATCATCAGGCATGTGAAAGAAACGGGGGAATGGGGACGCTTTTTTCCTCCGTTCATTTCGCCGTTTGCCTACAATGAAACTTTGGCACAGGAATTTTTCCCATCCACGAAAGCGGCTTGCGAATCAGCCGGCTACCGCTGGCGCGATGCTGATAAGCGCGATTA
Organism: Patescibacteria group bacterium; assembly: GCA_043800105.1. Classification (GTDB taxonomy): domain Bacteria; phylum Patescibacteriota; class Gracilibacteria; order UM-FILTER-43-11; family UM-FILTER-43-11; genus JAFGTE01. Next base: position 5,469 of record JAZDNJ010000085.1, on the reverse strand, counting down.
TCGCCCCCAGACGGTACAGGTGCCTGAAAATATTCAGGAGGTCCCCGACACCCTTGTGAACGAAGTGCTGGCCTGTAAAAAGACAAGCAAAAACTTCAAAATCACGTCTCAGGAACTCAATTTCTATAAAAAGCAGCAGCTTCCCATTCCCGAACTTTGCCCCGATCAGCGTTATTTTCAGAGACTGGCGCTTAAAAATCCACGAAAACTCTGGGACCGGACATGTGCCAAATGCCAAACGGTCATCAAAACCAGCTATTCTCCCGACAGGCCCGAAATAGTATACTGCGAGCAGTGTTATTTAAAGGAGGTTTACTAATGAATACATGCAAACAGTGTCAGACTCAGTTTGAAGTGACTGACAAAGATAGGCAATTTTACGATGAAATGGGCGTTACTGAACCTCTTTATTGCCCGCAATGCAGGCTGGTCCGGCGATTGATGGAAAGGAACGCAAGACAGCTTTACTGGCGGAAATGTGATTTTTCCGGCAAAAAAATAATTTCCCAGTATCATGAAGACGTGCCTTTTCCCGTTTACGATCAGGCGATCTGGTGGGGTGATGACTGGGATGCTATGGAATACGGCAGGGATTTTGATTTTGACAGGCCTTTTTTTGAACAATTCGCGGATTTAAAAAACAGCATACCGCATTTTTCTGTTTTTATCGTGGGTGGAACGCTTGAGAATAGTGATTATACGAATTGCACCGGTTACATTAAAAACTGTTATCTGATCTCGGAATCTGACTACAACGAAGATTCTTACTATTCAAACCGCATCTATCATTCAAAAAACCTTGTTGACTGCTCCAATTGTTATGAAGGCGAGTATTCTTATGAATGTATTGACTGCATCAAACCCAATAATCTGTTTTTTAGCCAGGAATGTCAGAATTGTTCAGATTCCTGGTTTTTGCAGAACTGTCTGGGTTGCAAAAATTGCCTGGGTTGCATCAACTTAAGGCATAAGGAATACATGATATTCAACAAGCAGTATACAAAAGAAGAATATGAAAAAATGAAAGCCGGATTCGGATTGAATCATTTTGAGAAAATTATGGAATTGAAGAAAAAGGCTTATCAGTTTTTTCAGACTCAGCCGCATAAAGCTTTACAGAGTGAGAATAATCAGAATGTGGTAGGGGATCACGTATATAATTCAAAAAATGCCGAACTCTGTTTTGACTGCCGTGATCTGGAGGACTGCAAATATTGCGTGAAGGTGGCGGGCGGTGTGAAAAGCTGCATGGATTACACCTCCTGGGGATTTAAGGCGGAGCGGGTTTACGAGTCGGCCGCCTGCGGGGATAATGCCTATAATCTAAGGTTCTGTTCGACTTGCACTACCAATAATTCCGACCTTACTTACTGTTTTCAGTGTACCGGTTCCGGCAATCTTTTTGGTTGTGTCGGGTTAAAGCGCAAAAAATACTGTATTTTGAATAAACAGTATTCTAAAAGTGAGTACGAAGAACTGGTCCCGAAAATCATTGCTCACATGCGCGAGACGGGTGAGTGGGGCGAGTTTTTCCCCATTGGTCTTTGCCCCTTTGGCTATAACGAAACCATAGCGATGGACCACTTTCCGCTTACAAAATCCGAGGCGCTGGGTAAAGGGTATAATTGGTCTGATTATGAGATGCCGCCAACCGAGGTCAAAAAGACTATAGCGGCCAACCGGCTTCCTGATACAATCGGCGAAATACCGGATGATGTACTGAACTGGGCCATAACCTGCGAGGTTGCCGGTAAACCTTTCCGTCTGACGGCGGCAGAACTGGGATTTTATCGCCGGATGGATTTTCCAGTGCCACACAGACGTCCCGATCAGAGGCATCGTGATCGTATGAGCTTGAGGCCACCTTATCGCCTTTGGGAAAGGATCTGTGATTCCTGCAAAAAGGAGATTCGTACAACCTATGCTCCTGATAGACCTGAAATTGTATACTGTGAGCAGTGCTATTTAAAGGAAGTTTATTAGTTTAATCCTGTGTCAAAGCCAATCCGACGTTCTTCCTTAGTTGGCGGGGTACTCAGTTTTTCGATGGCCTGCCATACCTTTCTAAATTCCCGGTCTGAGGAGTTGGAGTGTTTAAGCAGGAATGATTTGAGTTCAGCCAGTTCTTTTGTTATAGCTTGTTGCGAAGCCATGACATGACGCATCCTTACAAAAGCCCGCATGATTTCAATGTTCACAGTAATTGCCTGTGAGCTTTTTAAAACGCTTGAAAGCATAGCAACACCTTGTTCGGTAAAAGCTCTGGGTGGCTTTCTCTTGCCGCCCCATGATCTTGAAGTCGCAAATTGCGACTTCAAGTTGTACCATTCTTTTAATGTCAATTGAAAAGCGAAATCTTTTGGAAAGCGGTTAATATTTCTACGTACTTGTTCATTTAGTCTTTTGTTGGGAACTTGGTAGAGTATTGCCAGATCTTGATCAAGCATAACTCTATGTTCCCGAATTATATAGATAAATTGTTCGATCTGCTCTATTGGAGCGATTGGTAATGATTGTTGTTTACTCATACTAGGTATTTATTTTGGAAGTCACAAATTGTGACCTCCAATTTGATAAGACTTTATTTTAGTGAACTTTTGTTCACTTATCAAGCTACCTTTTCTCTGTATAATTCACTTATGAATACGTGTGCGCAATGTCAGGTTCAGTTTGAAGTCACCGATGAGGATCGGGATTTTTATAAGAAAATGGACGTTCCCGAGCCAACGTTTTGTCCCGTGTGCCGGCAACAGCGACGGATGGCCTGGGCTAACCAGATTAATCTTTATAAACGAAAGTGCGACGCGACCGGTAAGGATATTATTTCCATCTACGCGCCTGACAGCCCGTATAAAGCTTATGATCAGGCGTATTGGTTTGGCGATAAATGGGACGCGACTGAGTATGGAATGGAATTTGATTTTTCCAGACCTTTTTTTGAACAGCTTCATGAGCTGAGCCTGGCGGTCCCCAGGGCGGCGCTCCAGACTGCCTATGCCTTTTGCGAGAATTCCGAATACACGAATCACGCTGGCTATAACAAGAATTGTTATATGCTTTTTGATTCTGATTTTGACTGGGACTGCATGTACGGTTTGGGTGTAAACAAAAGCAAAAATTGTATGGACAATTACCGCATCAAAGAATGTGAACTCTGTTACGAGTGCGTTGACTGTGTTAAATGCTATCGTCTTTTTTACTCGCAGGACTGTGAGAATTGCAGTGACAGCGCTTTTTTGAAAAATTGCATTGGTGTTCGTAATTCTTTTATGTGCAGTAATCTGAAGAATAAGGAATACCACATCTTCAACAAGCCTTATGACAAGAATACTTATGAAAAATTGGTAAAATCCCTTTCAAAACATTCCGAGCTCGTGAAGTATTTTGCCGATTGGGATAATTTTAAAGTCCAGTTTCCGCAAAAGTACATGCACGGAGTACAGAATGAAAATGTGCTTGGGGATTACATTGTTTATTCAAAGGACTCGGACTACTGCTTTGATTCCATGGAAATGCGGGATTGTAAGTATTTTACAAGGTGTTTTGGAGAGGCGCATGATTGTATGGATTGTGATGAATGCGGCGAGAAGATACAGCTGTTTTATGACACTATATTGTGTGGTTATAATCAGACGGGTGTACGCTTCAGTTTCCAGTGTTTTCAGCAGTCGCGGGATCTTACGTATTGTCTGGAGACTCATTTCTGTCAGGATTGTTTTGGGTGCGTGGGTCTTCAGCGAAAAAAATACTGCGTACTAAATAAACAGTATTCCAAGGAAGAATACGAAAAGTTTGTCCCCAAAATTATCGGGCACATGAAAAATGGCGGCGAATGGGGGGGGTTTCCACCTGTAAAATATTCAACTTTCGCCTATAACGAAACCGTGGCCCAGGAATATCATCCGCTCAGCAAGGAAGCAGTTCTCAAAAGTGGCTGGAAGTGGCGTGATGAGGACAAGAAAGAGCACCAGCCTGCCACGGCTCAGGTTCCGGACGACAGCGCCAGTGCGGATATATCTATTTGTAAGGAGCTATTGGCCTGCGCGGATTGCGGGCGCAATTATAAAATTGTTGAACAGGAATTGAATTTTTACAAAACTCAGGGGCTTACGATTCCAAAAAAATGCTTTTACTGCCGTCACAAGCATCGATTCGGTTTGAGGAATCCGCGGGTACTCATTGACCGCAAATGTAATAAGTGCGGCGCCCTCATCAAAACTACCTATTTTACGGACCGGCCCGAGAAAGTTTATTGCGAACCCTGCTATCAGGAGAGTTTGAGCTAGACAGGCTAAATTTATGGTATAATGATGACCAGTTTTTTGACATAAATTGAAACAGCACTACCTTCACATCATCGTTCCTCAGGGTGAGGCTGCCAACCCCAAAAAAGAAGAACTTTTTAAGGAGGTTCTGGTGAATTTCCAGAACACGGTCAAGAATAAATCCGTTTCTCTGGAGTTCTTTGGCTATGAGCAGTACACTTATTGCTATCTGGTCATACCCGACGATTTGCTGGAAACGATGGAAGGCATGATTTACTCCACTTTTCCCGACTGTGAGATTCAGGAAGTTGAGGATTATACCAAACTTCTGGAAGCCAAGGAGGCAGTTGCCGGCACAACGCTGGATTTTAAATTCTTCGATATTTATCCTTTTAAAGGTTACGAGAATTTTAAGGAAGACAGCCAGTCAGGCCTTTTTTCCGTCATTTCCAAGATTGCTTCCGGTGAAAAGGTCTGGGTGCAGATAGTCATCAATCCGATTGCCGAAACGGCGGGTTATCATTTTAAGAGGAACTGGGCTATGCGTTTTGCGAGGTGGCGTTCAGTTTTCCATGTCAAGGACTGGTTCAGGAGCAAGGGGAAAGAAGAAGATTCGATTCGTGCCAGAAGAGCCAAGCTGGCGGCCGAAAAGTTCAGCGACAAACCTTTTGACGCTGTTGTAAGGTGCGCTTACGTTGCTCAGGACCGGGCGACCGCAACGCGAAAACTGGAAGCCGTGATCAACAGCTTTTATCAATTCAATAAAACCGATATTCAGGTGTTTTCCGCTGACAGGGTTACCACTTCGGAACATTTTGTGAAATTATTCCGTGAGCGAAGTTTAGAAGGTTCCCATAAAATGGGCGCGCACGAAGTGGCCACACTTTATCACTTTCCGAATTCCGATCACACGCCTCATATTGTGCACGTGTTGGCCAAAAAATCCGAGCCGCCGCAGGATTTGCCTAAGGCGGTCGGCGACAAAGTTTCGCTGTTCGGCGTCACCAATTATCACAACAATTTCGTACCATTCGGCATCAAGCGTGAGGACAGGCGTCGGCATTTGTATACGGTCGGAAAGTCCGGCTCCGGAAAATCCAAGTTCCTGGAACTGCTCATTAAATCAGATTTTGAAACAGGGCAGGGCGTGGCGGTACTTGATCCTCACGGGGATCTGGTGGACGCCGTTATGCGGTATATTCCC
>JAZDNJ010000042.1:0-2140 GCA_043800105.1 Patescibacteria group bacterium | reverse complement strand
GATATTATTGCGGTGCTTACCTCCCAGGCCGATCACCAAACGGCCCGTAAATACTGGAACAAGCTTAAAGAGCGGCTCAAGAAAGAAGGCAGTCAAACGGTGACAAATTGTCACCAGTTGAAAATGATTGCTGAAGATGGAAAAATGCGCTTAACCGATGTGGCCGGCCCGGAAACACTGCTACGGCTGATTCAGTCCGTGCCCAGCCCCAAGGCTGAACCGATAAAGCAGTGGCTGGCCAAGGTCGGTTATGAACGCATTCAGGACATGAGTGATCCGGCCCGTTCCCTTGACCGTGCGCGGGAGTTTTGGCAGCAGCATGGCAGAAGCGAAAAATGGATTCAACAGCGGATGATGGGGCAGGAAACCCGCAATAAACTTACCGATTACTGGAAAGACCACGAAATCAAAGGTGAAGATGAGTACGCAATCCTCACCAATATCATTCATAAGGAATGGAGCGGCGTTTCTGTTAAAAAACATAAAGAAATCAAGCGCATTAAAACTCAGAACCTGCGCGACCACATGAGTGAGGCGGAACTGATTTTCACGGCGCTTGCGGAACTTTCCACCCGCCAGATCGCTGAAAGTGTAGATGCCGGCGGCATGGCTGAGAATGCCGAAGCAGGAAAAAAAGGTGGCAAAATCGCCAAAGGGGCACGGCTTGAACTGGAGGCAAAAACGGGGAAAAGCGTAGTGACCGGGGAGAACTTTCTGCCTCCCCAAAAACCGGTGAAACGGATCAAATCCGGTAAAGAGACAGGGGCCGGTGATGCATAAAGGTGTAACCACGAAAAACACAAAAGGCTCGAAAAACAAAGCTTACCCCAAATATAAACCCTCCGGTGTGGACTGGCTGGGAGATGTGCCGGAGCATTGGGGAAGTATCTCCCTAAAATGGGTATCTGTTCGTTACTCTGGTGGAACGCCTGATAAATCAATCCAAGAATACTGGGAAGACGGAACAATACCCTGGTTAAATTCTGGAGCCGTCAATGATGATTATATCGCCGAACCTTCAGAATACATAACTAAAGAAGCATTCCAAAATTCTAGCGCAAAATGGATTCCAAAAGATGCGATAGTGATAGCTTTGGCAGGGCAAGGAAAAACGAAAGGCATGGTTGGTCAGCTTGGATTTAGAACAACCTGTAATCAGTCCATGGCGGCAATTGTTGTAGACAAACGACTTAACCCACGGATGCTCTATTGGTGGTTAACAAAAAACTACATTAACATTCGAAATCTTGCTGGTGGTGAAGCAAGAGATGGCCTTAATCTGGATTTGATAGGTTCAATTCCTGTTCCTCTCCCTTCGCTCCCTGAACAGCAGGCCATAGCCGCTTTTCTCGACCGCGAGACGGGGCGCATTGATTCGCTCATCGCCAAAAAACAGCGGCTGCTGGAACTACTGGCGGAACAGCGCACGGCGCTGATTTCTCGTGCAGTCACCAAGGGGCTGTATCCAAAGGTCAAACTGAAACCCTCCGGCGTGGAATGGCTGGGGGATGTCCCGGAGCATTGGGAAACATGGAAACTTGCACATGGATTTGATCAGATTGGCAGCGGGACAACCCCTCCTTCAGATGAAATTGAATGGTACGATGGTACAATCCCATGGATTACAACAAGTGAATTACGAGAAAATCTAATCACAACTACTGAAAAAACAGTAACAAGGGAAGCAGTACAAAGATTCTCAGCATTAAAAGTTTTTTCTGAAGGTTCGCTCGCAATTGCAATGTATGGGGCGACAATTGGAAGACTTGGTATTTTAGGGATTGAAGCAACAACTAATCAAGCTTGCTGTGTTATGTCTGGCGGTCAAGTATTTGCAATACCTTTCGTTTATTACTGGATGCAAGCATTTAAGGATTCGATAATTCTTCTTGCATCTGGTGGCGGACAACCAAATATTAGCCAAGATAAAATTGATGGATTCGTAAAAAGTCCAAATTTATAACCAACTGTAATTATATGATATTTTTAAAATTTCTACTCTTTTTAAAGCATTTTTTGATATAAATGGCCAATATTATCAATGCTTTAAAGGTAAAAAATGATTCGAACAAATGACCATAACCAACTCCTACTTTTTGATCCATGGGACTATTTAAGTCCTAAGCGAAGAGCTATTCTT